>NZ_JBQSXG010000402.1:0-204 GCF_052378005.1 Psychrobacter sp. AOP31-B2-9 | reverse complement strand
ATTTTCACATCATCTTTTTTATTTGTTTTCTTCCTGTTTAAAACATGGAAAACAACTAATGTTGAGCAAAAGTTTAAACTATTATTTCATGGATTTTTATTCGGAGGAGTTTCTTTTCTCGCTTTTCTTCCATTTCTAATACTTATTAATGCATTAAATTATTCTAATATTTCAAATTTCTTTGCATACTTCGTCATCACGGCT
>NZ_JBQSXG010000401.1:0-208 GCF_052378005.1 Psychrobacter sp. AOP31-B2-9 | reverse complement strand
AATGAGCTGGTATATCATCAAGACTATAAAACAAGGTTCACAGCCATCAATGATATTATCAGTTATATCGAGCTGTACTACAATCAGACGAGGATTCAAAAGGGTTTAGGCTATAAATCGCCAAGACAGGTGTGGTTTGATTATTATCGTCAGGCTGCGTAACTAAAATCTCCCAAGTTTATGTGTACGGATTTGACGGCAGGGGTCA
>NZ_JBQSXG010000400.1:0-213 GCF_052378005.1 Psychrobacter sp. AOP31-B2-9 | reverse complement strand
TAAAAAGAGTCATCCTTAAAGGGGTGGCTCTTTTTTTTATCTTTTATTTCTATTGATTACCATGTGACCTACGCAGCTATTCCTATTTAAAGGAATAGCTCTTGCGAACCTAAAATTGGCATGCAATTTTTTAACGGTTCTCAGGTCATCGTCAGCTCTCTATTCCTGATTTGCCCCTTGATACTTTGTGTCAAGGGGCTTTTCTTTGTGCGT
>NZ_JBQSXG010000399.1:0-214 GCF_052378005.1 Psychrobacter sp. AOP31-B2-9 | reverse complement strand
AACAAACGCATGACCGCAGATTTGGTCTGTCGCGCATTGAACATGGCCATCAGGAATAAACGTCCAAACAAAGGGCTAATCGTTCACTCTGACAGAGGCAGCCAGTATTGCAGCCATGCCTACCACAAGATCGTTAAGCAGCATCAGTTTACAGGTTCAATGAGCGCTAAAGGTAATTGCTTCGACAATGCTCCAATAGAAAGCTTCTGGGGCA
>NZ_JBQSXG010000398.1:0-214 GCF_052378005.1 Psychrobacter sp. AOP31-B2-9 | reverse complement strand
TCTCTAACACCGCAGCCTCTAACTGTCATGAGCCGTATAAGCTCTTCCACTTTAGAGTGACAGCCGTTATAAGTTAATGCATGGTCGCCAATAAACTGACGTTTGCAGTCCTTACATTGATAATTCTGCTTGCCATAGCTTTTTTTGCCATTTTTCTTTAAACTGGGACTGTGACAGTCGGGGCAGCTGATATCTATTTGTGTCTTCATAACCT
>NZ_JBQSXG010000397.1:0-215 GCF_052378005.1 Psychrobacter sp. AOP31-B2-9 | reverse complement strand
GCTCATTATGGCTGCTCAAAACATATAAATCATGTTCTTATTTCCGCACTTTGGGGAGATGTAAATAATGAATCTCCAGATACTGTTAGAAACTTATTAGAGCTTGACTATAAAAACCCCTTATGTCCTAAGGCTGTTTTAATACCTAGAGGCTGTTTAGTCAGTGATGCAGTATTTTTACACCATCTTAGAGAAGATGCTTATACAAAGAGGAT
>NZ_JBQSXG010000396.1:0-216 GCF_052378005.1 Psychrobacter sp. AOP31-B2-9 | reverse complement strand
TCATTGGCTTGCTTTAACTCTCTGTTCTCACGTTCAAGCTCTTTGATACGCTCGGCTTGGCTTTGAGCTTGAATGTTTGCAGGAATGGTTTTATCAATGTGCTTTTTATGCCATGATCGTAGGGTCTCAGGCGTGCAACCTATCTTTGGCGCTATGGCTTTGATGGCTGACCAGGTGGATGGGTAGTCGTCTTTAGCTTCAATTAGCATACGGACG
>NZ_JBQSXG010000395.1:0-219 GCF_052378005.1 Psychrobacter sp. AOP31-B2-9 | reverse complement strand
AATGATAATACTTAAAATAAATAAAGCGAATGTATCTAAATCAACTCCATTGTTGGCTACCATCCTATAAATATCATCAAAATGGTAACTATACATAGTTAGACATAGTAAAAAAATTAATATTGAGTAATTTTTCATTGTTTTCATTTCCGAGATACCAGTCTTGCACCATCTATACAAAACCTCTTGTGAAAGTTATAGACTAAGCTGAGAATTAAC
>NZ_JBQSXG010000394.1:0-220 GCF_052378005.1 Psychrobacter sp. AOP31-B2-9 | reverse complement strand
TTCAATAGCCCCGTTTTACGTTCAACGAGCGTGACAATCGCTTGCTTGTGATGCTGACCGATAACGGTATCGGCTTCCCAATCTCCAATACGTGAGCGTTCTTCAACAATACAAGGGCGCTCATGAATCGAGACTCTGTCATTGATACGACCTCGAGTCTCAGCGGTTAGACGCTGCCGGTATGGTTTTCCTTTACGTCTGAGACACTGCCACAATGTGC
>NZ_JBQSXG010000393.1:0-222 GCF_052378005.1 Psychrobacter sp. AOP31-B2-9 | reverse complement strand
ACCCCACTCTCAACTTCGAAAGTGATTGAAAAAAGAAGAGCACCTCACTAATCTATTGTTTTCGACCAAGAATACAATGGAGTTGTGAGATGCCCATAGACGAATTTATCATCAATATCTATTTAATGGTAGAGCAATATTACAAAATAGTCGTCACCAAACCCTTGCGAAGTGCAGGTTACGCGCCAAAGTTGAGTGATCCTGAGATCATTTGCATGGAGA
>NZ_JBQSXG010000392.1:0-223 GCF_052378005.1 Psychrobacter sp. AOP31-B2-9 | reverse complement strand
GTTATTACCCTCTATACCTATGGTATGCTGTTTGCCAACCTGTTTGTGATCACCTTTAAAGGCCGTTATAAAGCTGTCCCAATTATCCATGCTAATAGAGCCGTAGCTTACTTTAAGTTGCTTTAAACGTGCTCTTAGCTTCTTAGCCGTTTTTAGGTCACGTTTGCCCCAAACATAAGCAACAATCTCATTGGTAGCGCGATCATAAGCATAAATAAGCCAA
>NZ_JBQSXG010000391.1:0-223 GCF_052378005.1 Psychrobacter sp. AOP31-B2-9 | reverse complement strand
AATTCCTTTTGTTTGCTTAAATCAAAACTACTATAACACCATTATTCTATCATTAAATTAATCAACACATTATTAAAACACAGCCTAAAAATAACTACTTAAGGGTGTCGAGAGTAAGGTTTTATTAATGACAAGTTTGCTAACAGAGTCAATATGTTATCGATAAATACTATCTAGTGTTTCACCCAATTCATTTTTCCACTCAATCCATCCATTGGTCGAA
>NZ_JBQSXG010000390.1:0-231 GCF_052378005.1 Psychrobacter sp. AOP31-B2-9 | reverse complement strand
TGATACCACGTTGATAACCAAACTTCGGCGTAATATGAAACCCCAATTACTTGAGCCTATGGATGAGGCACTACTCAATCATCGCTCTTTGGTTGAAACGGTGTTTGGAGAGCTTAAAAACTTGTGCCAAATCGAACACTCACGCCATCGTAGTGTCACGGGGTTTATCACAAACTTGCTGTCAGGTTTAATTGCTTATTGCTGGTTTCCCTATAAACCCACCATCAAAAA
>NZ_JBQSXG010000389.1:0-232 GCF_052378005.1 Psychrobacter sp. AOP31-B2-9 | reverse complement strand
TGTCGTGCCAACAGATGCAATGACGCCAGAATCAGCCATCTTATCAGTATAGCGAATTGATAAGTACTGAACGCCGCGATCACTATGATGAATGACATCTTTAGGATGGTTTCTGTCTGCAATGGCTTGGTTTAGTGCTGCCATCACCATATCAGTGTTCATCCGATTAGAGACTTTCCAGCCCACAATAGCGCGAGCAAATACATCAATGATAAAGGCGGTATATACCCAG
>NZ_JBQSXG010000388.1:0-234 GCF_052378005.1 Psychrobacter sp. AOP31-B2-9 | reverse complement strand
TTTGGGTACCATATAGCATGTTGAACGGTTTGAGGGTAGCTTCTAAAGAAAGTTTCCAATACTTTATTGATATCAGTATTGGTGTGTTAGTTCTATTAGAAATCATAATACTGAGCTCAAATACTGTCAAAGTCCCTATAGCTGAATTTGTAGGTATTAAGGATGCTGAAGCTCAAATTTATGAAGTTTCACAGACAGACTATGAGGAACTGAATCAAAAAATCATTAAATTTT
>NZ_JBQSXG010000387.1:0-236 GCF_052378005.1 Psychrobacter sp. AOP31-B2-9 | reverse complement strand
ATCACGCCAAGGACAGCCAACACGCATACGATATAATACGCCTTCGACTGTTTGTCTAAGATTCCCTTTGTCATAGATATTAAGTTCTAGTAATATAGGTCTTAGTCTTGTCCAGTGTTGATCTTTGAGCATTGTACGAGGCATAGCAAACGATGTCTTTTTTGTGTGAGAACTTAAAGACTAACCGTTTGCTATTTTTTTGCCATCGTTTTATTCCCAATGTTCAACACGCCCTA
>NZ_JBQSXG010000386.1:0-240 GCF_052378005.1 Psychrobacter sp. AOP31-B2-9 | reverse complement strand
CAAAGCTCATCAGCATAGTACAGGCGCCGCCAGTCATCTTGATGAGGCCATTGGTAAAAGCGTTGCAGGTAATAGCAGCAAACTGCACTTAGTGGTCGATGCTTGTGGCAACCCTATACATGTTGAGCTGTCAGGTGGGCAAGTACATGACTCTAAGATGGCAAAGGCGTTGATATTTAGCACGATTAATAACCAGACTAAAGCGGTGATTGCAGACAGGGGCTACGATAGTAGCGATAT
>NZ_JBQSXG010000385.1:0-241 GCF_052378005.1 Psychrobacter sp. AOP31-B2-9 | reverse complement strand
AATACTAACGTATTAAGGGGCTTTTCTTTGTGCGTGGGTTAGTACTGGATTCTCTGATGATAGCCTAGCATTTAACTCAGTAAAATAATCACAGAAAAAGGATCAATTGACCTTGACCCAGCTTCAAACAAGCGTATAATGCCACCCAGTCGAAAGGGAAGGCTATTTAAAAGAAGTGGTGAAACGAACACTTCAAACTAAATAAAATAACTTCTTGACTTACAGTATAAAGCGTCTATAG
>NZ_JBQSXG010000384.1:0-246 GCF_052378005.1 Psychrobacter sp. AOP31-B2-9 | reverse complement strand
TCAATTCATTGGTGACCATGCCTTAACTTATAAGGGCTGTCACTCTAAAATAGAAGACATCATACGGCTAATGACGGTGAGAGGTTGCGGTGTTAGAGACATAGCTATTATAGCCTCAGTCAGTATCGGTAAAGTATTGGGCACCATAGGCTCATCTGTTTATAAGATCGCGCCTAAGAAGCGCTACTATGAACGCTTAGAGGTTGATGAGTTCTGGACTTACGTGTATCGCAAGAAGCGTAAAGT
>NZ_JBQSXG010000383.1:0-246 GCF_052378005.1 Psychrobacter sp. AOP31-B2-9 | reverse complement strand
ACAATTTATTGGTGACCATGCCTTAACCTATCACGGCTGTCATTCTAAAATAGAAGACATCATACGGCTAATGACGGTTAGAGGTTGCGGCGTTAGAGACATAGCTATTATAGCCTCAGTCAGTATCGGTAAAGTATTGAGCACCATAGGCTCATCCATTTATAAGATCGCGCCTAAGAAGAGCTACTATGAACGCTTAGAGGTTGATGAGTTCTGGACTTACGTGTATCGCAAGAAGCGTAAAGT
>NZ_JBQSXG010000382.1:0-247 GCF_052378005.1 Psychrobacter sp. AOP31-B2-9 | reverse complement strand
GTCTCGTTTTCTGTTCTCAATACATTGTTTTCCGTCCTCAATGCACTGTTTACTGTCAGCAATTCTTCGGTTGAGTTCTCCAGTCGCTCCAGCTGCCCAGCTAGTTTCTGCATCTGTCCATTCAACGTTTTGTCTGCTGTCACTAACTCGTTGTGCGCTTTGCTCAATTCTGTGTGGTATTCCGTTAATTTGTCCATTGAGCCAGTCAATCCATCGTTGGCTATAATTAAATTTTTGTTCTGTTGCA
>NZ_JBQSXG010000381.1:0-252 GCF_052378005.1 Psychrobacter sp. AOP31-B2-9 | reverse complement strand
TAGGGTGTGTATAGAATTCAAATCAGGGGCAACCAGATAAAGACACAAGCAAGCATTACCGCCGCTGCATAGCTATCTTTGAGCTTATCATATCGCGTGGCAATGCCCCTAAAATGTTTCAACCTAGCAAAAGCGTTTTCTACCAAATGACGGCAACGATACAAATACCAATCTAGTGTGTCGTTACAGCTTTTAGAGTTCGACTTAACGGGTATGACTGACTGAGCACAGTGCGTGAAGATACACTCTCTA
>NZ_JBQSXG010000380.1:0-254 GCF_052378005.1 Psychrobacter sp. AOP31-B2-9 | reverse complement strand
TGCTTGATTGTCCTCGTCAGCACTATTTTCATCAGTGTTGGTGTTTGTAGTAATCTCAGCAGACTGAGTGGGGTGTGCGACGCTAGCACTATTAAAGCGCTGCATCGTTATTGAGCTTGGCTGAGTGATGATTTGTTCGCTCAGTGCCAATACTGGCGCATGTACGCGGTCGTGTAATACTTGCTGGTAGCGTATCGCACCAATGTTTGCACTGATACCCTCGCTATCACTTGGACTCGCTGTGGTGATAATGT
>NZ_JBQSXG010000379.1:0-261 GCF_052378005.1 Psychrobacter sp. AOP31-B2-9 | reverse complement strand
CTCAAAGCTGCTATCACGGTCTCTTGGGGTGGAGATCTCAAGCTCGCCTGTGTCGCTACGGACTCTCTTTTTAGTGTGCCCATTGCGCTTATTAGGCCTGTCTGCCTTTTCATGCTTGGGGTAGCCGAGATGCTCTTCCATTTCTGCTTCTAAGGCAGTGTCGATGAAGGACTGCATGAGCTGCTTTTGAAAGTCTTTGATGTCATCGAAGCTTTTCATGCTGCTGGCCATTTGCTCAGCCAGTTTCTTGATGTCAGATTG
>NZ_JBQSXG010000378.1:0-267 GCF_052378005.1 Psychrobacter sp. AOP31-B2-9 | reverse complement strand
TAAAAATGTTATAAAATAATTAACAAATTCAATTGTTATTATAAAGACCATGACTTACTCACTAGATTTCCGCAAACAAGTACTAAAAAGCTTAGACGAGGGTATGACCTTTGCCGAGGCAGCTAAATTCTATAACCTCAGCCCAACCACCATACAAAACTGGAAGAGACGTGTTCATAGTAAAACAACCAGGCAAACCAAACCCTATAAAATACCAGATGACGTGCTACTCAATGATGTCAAAGAACATCCTGATGATTATCAGTA
>NZ_JBQSXG010000377.1:0-282 GCF_052378005.1 Psychrobacter sp. AOP31-B2-9 | reverse complement strand
GTGGCAAGTTGTAATGGCATGAAGCAGAGCATGAGCCGAAAAGGTAACTGTTGGGACAACGCGCCAACTGAAAGGTTCTTCAGGAGCTTTAAAACAGAATGGATGCCAAAGGGCGGTTATGAGAATATTGCTGAAGCTCGGACTGCCATTATTGATTATATTTGGGGCTATTATCAGTCAGTGAGACCACACCGTTTTAATGACTATTTAACACCGCTAGAAAAAGAGAAACGCTACTTTAACAAAAACCTCTTATCAGGTGTCCTAAATTAGTTGACCACT
>NZ_JBQSXG010000376.1:0-285 GCF_052378005.1 Psychrobacter sp. AOP31-B2-9 | reverse complement strand
TCATCAAACATAATCATAAAGCGATTTAAAGCAGACGTCCAGTTACGGATTGGCATCGACCACTTTTTAGAGGCCTGCTGGGTTGCCAGATATACTACCTTGAATGCTGCCTGATCAGAGGGAAACACCTTACGCTTATTCACCGCCGTTCGAATCACACTGTTTAGCGACTCTATCGCATTGGTGGTATAAATCGCTCTTCTGATGTCTTTAGGATAACCAAAGAACACCGTTAAGCCCTCCCAGTTATTGCGCCAAGACTTGATGACATGCGGGTACTCTTTA
>NZ_JBQSXG010000375.1:0-287 GCF_052378005.1 Psychrobacter sp. AOP31-B2-9 | reverse complement strand
AGATATATTGCCAACCTAAAGCATAGCGTAGTACCATAATAGTCATGAAGAAGCCTAAAGTAACCCGACTAGATTATTGCCAGTATCTCATGGTGAGCCAAATAAACTACACCATCACCAACTATGCTGATCATCATCCTGAGAACATCAGTCATGACCGTATCAACCGTTATATTAAAGGTGACAAGCTCAAACCTCGTCTAGTATGGGAACAAGTTAAACAAGACATTGTCGCCGATGCTGAGGGTTACTTGCTCTTTGATGATACGGTATTAGACAAAGATCAC
>NZ_JBQSXG010000374.1:0-288 GCF_052378005.1 Psychrobacter sp. AOP31-B2-9 | reverse complement strand
TGGGGCAAACGTGACCTGAAAACAGCTAAGAAGCTAAGAGCCCGTCTTAAACAACTGAAAGTCAGCTATGGCTCTATTAGCATGGATAACTGGGATAGCTTTATAACCGCATTCAAGCCTGACAAGAAACAAATCGGCAAGCAGCATACGGTAGGCATAGAAGGTAATAACTGTCGCCTTAGGCACCGATTGCGACGAGCCGTTCGAAAGACCTGCTGCTTCTCAAAGAAGTTTGATAACCACTTTAAGGTGTTTGATTTGGTATTCTTCTATGTCAATTATGGCTAT
>NZ_JBQSXG010000373.1:0-290 GCF_052378005.1 Psychrobacter sp. AOP31-B2-9 | reverse complement strand
AGTTCTCTTTAAGCTTGTCTGTCACCCATGCCCAGAGGTCAGTCACAATAGTTGTGGCGTTGTTAGCCCGTCTGTCACAAGCCTTGTTATTAGCATGCTTTGCTCGGTAACCTCGTAGGCTTTTATTGCGTCTAAGCTCTCTTGATATGGTACTGGGACTTCTGTTTAACGCCCTCGCTATAAAATTAATACTATGTTTTGCCCCTTTAAGGGCATAAATCTGGTATCGTTCACCTAGGCTTAGATGTGTATAGCTCATGGTTGCAATCTCACTTTGGTCGGTGGATAAA
>NZ_JBQSXG010000372.1:0-297 GCF_052378005.1 Psychrobacter sp. AOP31-B2-9 | reverse complement strand
TAAATGATAATTTTTATAGTTAGTGTTCTACCGAAAAGATAGGCAACCAACTTTATTTTTTAACATTCTGAATCAGCAAAAATCCACACAAGTTGTTCTTTAGTTATGCTTTTAAATAATGCCTGACACTGTCGTCCAGTGCTAGTATTTTCAATCTAACTAGTCTTAGCCAATATGGCTTATCCTATTTAGCGAGCTGACTATCATATCATGTTTTAATAGTCTGTCAACTTCTTTTTTAATCTCGTTTCATTGAGTTAACTGGGTTCTAATTAGGTAATTAATACCCCACTTAAC
>NZ_JBQSXG010000371.1:0-304 GCF_052378005.1 Psychrobacter sp. AOP31-B2-9 | reverse complement strand
CCTCTTCAAAACCTTCCGTTAATGTCATAGCTTACTTACGGACTATTTTTAATAATTAAATATTGAGATACATAATCATGGCAGGAAATACATCTAAAAGCACTACTAAGAGGCTCAAAACGGGCACTAATAACCAAGTAGTAAAAATAACAGCACCGACTCTTAGAGACTTTTTAATACATTTTAGAAGACCTACGCTGACAAAATATAACGGTTTGTACGGCTTTGATTGGTTGAGAGATGAATATGTCTATGACTATCTAAAAGTTATAGAAAACCAGAATTCTGAAACTCAATTATATCG
>NZ_JBQSXG010000370.1:0-305 GCF_052378005.1 Psychrobacter sp. AOP31-B2-9 | reverse complement strand
TACTTTATATAAGTGATTTTATGGTTGCGATGTTATTTTGGAGTAAATTTCAAACTATGGGTATAGACATTATGATAAATCAATTTAATAGCTCTAAGAACTACTTATCTTTATTGACATAAACAATGTTTGTATTTGAGTTTTTTTCAGATTTTAGTACAAAAAGCATTAAACGGGGCATAGTCGCAATGGGTAATAATACGAATGCCATACCAACCTCTATCTTAGAACAGATTACAAGAGCTATAATAAATAACACCGTCAATACAGTTAATATATTTGCATAATGGGTTGTCTTTTTAGTT
>NZ_JBQSXG010000369.1:0-310 GCF_052378005.1 Psychrobacter sp. AOP31-B2-9 | reverse complement strand
TGTGACCCCTGCCGTCAAATCCGTAGAACCAAACTTGGGAGATTTTAATTACGCAGCCTGACGATAAAAGTCAAACCACACCTGTCTTGGCGATTTATAGCCCAAGCTCTTTTGAATCCTAGTCTGATTATAATACAACTCAATATATCCAATAATATCTCTGATGGCTGCAAATCTTGTTTTATAGTCTTGGTGATATACAAGCTCGTTCTTTAATATGCCCCAGAAGCTTTCTATGGGTGCGTTGTCAAAGCAGTTGCCTTTAGCACTCATTGAGCCTTTAAACTGATGCTGCTTGATGATCTTGTGA
>NZ_JBQSXG010000368.1:0-317 GCF_052378005.1 Psychrobacter sp. AOP31-B2-9 | reverse complement strand
GGTAATAAAAACATCCTTCGAACTAAAGACTACTGTCAAAACGTTACTTCTCCAGAGATAGAAGACTTATTGAGAGATACACTTGTTAGAATCGTAGAAACAGAATATTCAATCGACTGTAAGTCGATAGCAGATTCGCAGTCCACAAGAGGTATTGTGAGTATATTTCAATCACAAGTTCCCAACTTTTCAAAATATGACTTAGCCAAACATTTTATTAAATGGTGTAAGAGTAATGATGCTTCAAGCCTTACAGAAGATGAGATAAGCAATTGGACTAAGCTCATTGAAAATATCAACAAAGTGCTAAAATAAAC
>NZ_JBQSXG010000367.1:0-318 GCF_052378005.1 Psychrobacter sp. AOP31-B2-9 | reverse complement strand
CACGGTGATTGACACCCCAGTTACTCAAAACATCATTGGTAATGACGACGATGCCAATGGTGACAGCTTAACGGTTGACGACTTCACCGTTGATGGCACCACCTATCAGCCAGGCGAGACCGCAACGATTACTGGTGTGGGCACCATCACCGTGACAGAAGCTGGTGACTTAACCTTTACTCCAGAGACCGGTTATGCTGGTTCGGTACCAGACGTTGACTATACCGTGATTGATGGTAACGGCGGATCAGACACAGGCACCGTTACCTTTACTGACATCGCCAACCAACCACCTGTTGCCACTGATGACAGCGTGAC
>NZ_JBQSXG010000366.1:0-321 GCF_052378005.1 Psychrobacter sp. AOP31-B2-9 | reverse complement strand
GATAAACACACCAAGAAGAACGGACGTAAGCTAGGCAAACAGCAGTATCAATGTCTCGCTTGTAGGCGGCAATTTTTAGGTGGCAAAAGACTCAATAATCAAACCCTTTGGACTGAATATACCCAAGGTAAACAGACCTACCAACAGTTGGCTGATAAATATCACTGTAGTCTTAAAACCATCCAAAGACGCTTAGATAAAGTCAGTGTTGAATATCAAATTAAGCGGCCAAATACTGCTAATATCATCATAGATACTACTTACTTTGGTCGTAAGTTTGGTTTAATGGTCTTTATGGACAACACGACTAGAACTGTTCTT
>NZ_JBQSXG010000365.1:0-326 GCF_052378005.1 Psychrobacter sp. AOP31-B2-9 | reverse complement strand
ACATAGCATCCTGTAGGATGTCGGATTTAAGACATTCATCAGCGTACATCTTCTTTAAGCGGGCATTTTCAACTTCAAGCTCTTTAAGACGGCTGATAAGTGTGGCGTCCATACCACCATATTTAGATCGCCAGTTGTAGAAGGTGCTTTGGCTGATGTTATGCTCACGGCAGAGCTCGGTAATAGGGACACCTTGTTCGGCTTGTTTTAGGATGTTGACGATTTGGTTGTCGCTAAAGCGTGTCTTTTTCATAGGATTCTCCTGCTGATGTATTCTAGCAGTTACTCTCTATTTATGAGTGTTCTTATTTATTGGGGGGATTACC
>NZ_JBQSXG010000364.1:0-326 GCF_052378005.1 Psychrobacter sp. AOP31-B2-9 | reverse complement strand
GGTAATCCCCCCAATAAATAAGAACACTTACAAATAGAGATTAACTGCTAAAATACACCAGCAGGAGAATCCTATGAAAAAGACACGCTTTAGCGACAACCAAATCGTCAACATCCTAAAACAAGCCGAACAAGGCGTTCCTATCACTGAGCTGTGCCGCGAGCATAACATCAGCCAAAGTACCTTTTACAACTGGCGCTCAAAGTATGGCGGCATGGATGCCTCTTTAATTGCGCGCTTAAAAGAACTTGAAGTTGAAAATGCACGTCTTAAGAAGATGTATGCTGACGAATGTCTTAAGTCCGATATTCTACAGGATGCCATGA
>NZ_JBQSXG010000363.1:0-327 GCF_052378005.1 Psychrobacter sp. AOP31-B2-9 | reverse complement strand
AAAATACACAAATCATAACGTAGATAATTCTGAAATCATAGCAGCAACTGCATGTATTTTTATCCAAGCCTTGCTATTATACGGCCTAACATTGATAAAACCTATGCTATATTTTGATATAGTTTTTAGCATCTTTTATAATTAGGTGGTGTGTCAGAAAGTATGCTGAAGAAATAAAGGAGGGTGACAGCCAAAGCAAGATGATATATTTGAGGTTATGAAGACACAAATAGATATCAGCTGCCCCGACTGTCACAGTCCCAGTTTTTCGATACACGGCATAAAAAGCTATGGCAAGCAGAACTACCAATGCAAGGACTGCAAACG
>NZ_JBQSXG010000362.1:0-331 GCF_052378005.1 Psychrobacter sp. AOP31-B2-9 | reverse complement strand
GCTAACTCCTGTGAGACTGCACGTTAAGACGATTACGTCCGATAATGGCAAGGAGTTTGCGGATCATAAAGCCATTAAGCAAAGACTCTATAGTGGGTTTTACTTTGCTGATGCTTATGCCTCATGGCAACGAGGAACAAACGAAAATACCAATGGCTTGATTAGAGAGTACTTACCTAAAGGATGTGACTTTAGACAAGTATCTGATGATGAGGTTCAAAACATTGAAGACAGGTTAAACAACAGACCAAGAAAACGATTGGGGTTTAAAACGCCAAACCAGGTGTTTTATTCCATTACTTAGCGTTGCACTTGGTGTGTTAATCTAAGT
>NZ_JBQSXG010000361.1:0-339 GCF_052378005.1 Psychrobacter sp. AOP31-B2-9 | reverse complement strand
ATCTGTACCACTTAAATTAATCTTATCAATTAAGTCTGGAGCGACCTTTACATCGTGAGTCGTGCCATCTGATAGGATAAAAGTAATAGGGTTGCCATGGGCATCAACTGCTAAATGAATCTTGGTGGCGCGTCCTGCCACACTTTTACTAATGGCTTGTTCCACCTCATTGCCACCATTACTGTGCTGATGTGCTTTAATATGCGTGCCATCGATAAATACCCATTCACAGTCTGAGTCTTTAATTAATAAAGCAAACAGTGCAATCAATTTATTGCTACGAAACCAGCGCTGATAAGCCTTGTAGACGGTATTAGGCTTACCAAAATAAGGTGGCAA
>NZ_JBQSXG010000360.1:0-342 GCF_052378005.1 Psychrobacter sp. AOP31-B2-9 | reverse complement strand
TAAGCAAGCCAATGAGATTATACGTAAGGCTGCTGCTTTTTTCGCCCAGGCGGAGCTCGACCGCTGACTAAAATCATGATTCACTTCATCGATGACAATAAACACCTTTATGGGGTCGAGCTGATCTGTAGAGTCCTACCGATTGCCCCGTCAACTTATTATCGTGCTCAAGACTTAAGCGACAACCCACACAAGCGTTCACTGCGCAGTCAGCATGACGACTATTACATCGGTGAGATTAAACGTATTTGGCAGGATAGCAAATGCCGTTACGGTGCGCGTAAAGTCTGGCAGCAGATGAAAGCAGAAGGATTATGTATTGCTCGGTGTACCGTAGAGCGA
>NZ_JBQSXG010000359.1:0-345 GCF_052378005.1 Psychrobacter sp. AOP31-B2-9 | reverse complement strand
CAGTAGCTCATCTTACAAAGATGTTCGTAACGACGTTACCTTTGACGATATTAATGCCTCAGACACCGTCTTTAATCGAGTAGGCAACACCCTTATCATCCAGACGGCAGCCGAAGATAGCGTTACCTTCGACGACTACTTCACTGGCAGCTACGATCGAGCTTATAACTTTATCTTCAAAGATGAAGTAATCAGTTCAGAAGATGTGCTCAACATGAATTACACTCTAACTGGCAACGATGAAGCAAACGTACTTGGTGGATGGAGCAGCAATGACATCGTAGATGGTCAAGCAGGAGACGACACTCTAAATGGTGAAGCGGGTGACGACATCTTATTTGGTGT
>NZ_JBQSXG010000358.1:0-354 GCF_052378005.1 Psychrobacter sp. AOP31-B2-9 | reverse complement strand
TGAGTGGTAATGTCTTTCTCATCCACATCACCCATACCGATACCATCAAAGAGCGCACGGCTAATCACGGGACTGTCAATATCACCATACCAGTGGTTAAGCAGCACAGACTGACCGATGCGCGGAGCAAACTGCCACCCATGCGTCGCCCCCGATGACAGTTGTAATGCGCGTAGGGGTGGGGTGGTGCCGTCATCGTGATCACTAATACCTGACCAAACAGGGGTGGTGATGGTTTGTTGTAGATTGTCCTCAGTGATACTAGAGGCGTAACTAGGAGAGGGCGAGCGGCTCACATCTCCTGTACGCGCTTGCGTGAGGCCGTGATAGGTACTGCTGGCAAAAGACAAGCTG
>NZ_JBQSXG010000357.1:0-358 GCF_052378005.1 Psychrobacter sp. AOP31-B2-9 | reverse complement strand
AAATATTGAATGAAGAAAGTGGTGACGTTACTTCTTATTCTAAGCAGTATCAACTTAATCCTCAAACAACGACTTATTTACAAGTCGCTTCATCACCAGAAGGTAGTCCTATCCTTCAGAATATACCTGAAAGTGAGGCACTGCTATTATTAAGGCAAAGCACTCGTCAGAACCATCAAATTAGTCGCGTTTTATCAAATTGTAATGGTTGAATTTCAATATAAATAAAATAATATATTGAGACCTATGTTAAACCTAAATAGATATTATTTTTTTATACAATCGTATTTAAAACCATTTTTCCATAATGGAATTTATGTGAGATAAATAGTGTTTTATCAACATGAATGATCATCGA
>NZ_JBQSXG010000356.1:0-361 GCF_052378005.1 Psychrobacter sp. AOP31-B2-9 | reverse complement strand
GCTTTCATTAGCCGTCTTACCACAGGTTTGGGTCTATCTTCTTTCATATTAGCTCTGAGTGGCGTTTGTAAATCTACTCCTTGAGCGTCGTAGTACGATGTCAGACTCGGGCTGATATACCCTTTATCAGCGCCGAGCAAACCATGGATATGGTCAGTAATATCAGGCGCAACCGCTCTTTCATCAACATTGGCAGGGGCAACGGTAAAGCCTTTAATCATGCCAGATAAATTAACAAGCAAATGTCCCTCAAAGCCATAGTACCTCTCTTGCTTAGCGGCGCAGTAACTAAAAGCTGCTAAGTCTTGATAGTTTTTATGCCGATAAGCGCGTCCATAATGACAGACGGGTATCGGAAAGC
>NZ_JBQSXG010000355.1:0-366 GCF_052378005.1 Psychrobacter sp. AOP31-B2-9 | reverse complement strand
AGGGCTTAACGCTTAATACACGGCACATAGTAGTGGTGCTAAATATCTGACGATTGTCTTTGATAAAAGCGTACTTTACGGGCTGTTTTTCGCGAAGTACGCGGTCGCCTTTTTTAGAATCTCGCGCTCCTCTTCAGCCACTTTGAGCTGACGCTTGAGCTGCTTTATTTCTTGAAGAGCACTCATAAGGTCAGGATCATATTGCTCTGTGCCAACAAGCTTGCCTTGATTGGCTTTGTTATGCCAGTTTGATAGCGTTTGCATAGCAATACCTAACTGCTTTGCAGTAGCTGAGATATTGCCATTATTATCTGCTATCTTCTTGACAGCTTCAGCTTTAAATTCGTTACTGTAGGTTCTTAATTT
>NZ_JBQSXG010000354.1:0-368 GCF_052378005.1 Psychrobacter sp. AOP31-B2-9 | reverse complement strand
CTATCAAAAAAGCGAAAGAGGACTCCACCCGACATTAGGGTGGAGGTGAATTTCGCATCACTAGCTAACCTCGCTGGTTCTGAATATATTGTTTAATAATATCTAATGGCGCACCGCCACAAGAGCTTGAAAAGTAGGAGCGTGACCAAAGCACAGGTTTAGAATAAGCTGCTCTTAAATCAATAAAATCACCCCTCATTCGTCTACTGGTGACTGACTTCAAGTTATTAACCAGTTTGCTTAATTGCACTGTTGGTGGGTACTGGATAAGCATGTGAATATGATCCGCTTCACCGTTACATTCTTTTAACTCAGCATCAAAACTCTTGCACACCTCAGCAGCACACTCACTGAAATATTCATGATGT
>NZ_JBQSXG010000353.1:0-370 GCF_052378005.1 Psychrobacter sp. AOP31-B2-9 | reverse complement strand
TGACCCCTGCCGTCAAATCCGTACACATAAACTTGGGAGATTTTAATTACGCAGCCTGACGATAATAATCAAACCACACCTGTCTTGGCGATTGATAGCCCAAACCCTTTTGAATTCTAGTCTGATTATAGTACAGCTCGATGTATCTAATAATATCGTTGATCGCTGCAAATCTAGTCTTATAATCCTGATGATATACCAGCTCGTTCTTTAATGTGCCCCAGAAGCTTTCTATTGGAGCATTGTCGAAGCAATTACCTTTGCCGCTCATTGAGCCTATAAATTGATGCTGCTTAATGGTCTTGTGGTAGGCATGGCTGCAATACTGGCTGCCTCTGTCTGAATGAACGATTAGCCCTTTGCTTGGACA
>NZ_JBQSXG010000352.1:0-381 GCF_052378005.1 Psychrobacter sp. AOP31-B2-9 | reverse complement strand
ACTGGACAGCCCTGCCCAACCTATCAATCGGACAGAGGCCCAAGCAGGGGCCAACTATGGCAGTCACTTCACTCATAGAACTGACGACCAAACTCTGATGCAGTCGATCGGTGATGGCGAGCACTTAATCAATACGGGTAGCTTATTGTCCAGCACGCGCCCTAGCCTATTCGCCACGGACAATGAACAAGCGGTTGAGAGTGGCTATCGCAACACGGGCAATGGCCTATCAGAATGGATTACCGATCATAGAGATGAGCAAGCGTACTCGCAGCTAAACATCGATGATGGTCAAGTGGCTGCTAGTCTAAAGATGGGTATCATTAATGCTGAAAGTGATGGTGCCAGTAGTAAACGTCAAGGCATCAATGCCAATACTAA
>NZ_JBQSXG010000351.1:0-402 GCF_052378005.1 Psychrobacter sp. AOP31-B2-9 | reverse complement strand
TTAATGAAGCAGTATGGTATGCAAGGCATCTGGCGCGGTAAGGGCAAGATCACCACCAATAGCCGTGATGACCAAAAATGCGCTGATGACCTGATTAATCGTAATTTTAATGCCCATCGTCCTAATCAGCTATGGGTAGCTGACTTCACCTATATAAAAACAACTAGCGGCTGGGTATATACCGCTTTTATTATTGACGTGTTTGCCCGTAGCATTGTCGGTTGGAAAGTATCTAATCGCATGAACACGGATATGGTTATGGCTGCGCTAAATCAGGCGATAGCAGACAGGAACAACCCTAAGGATGTCATTCATCACAGTGATCGAGGGGTTCAGTACTTATCCATTCGCTATACTGACAAAATGTGTGACTCTGGTATCATCGCTTCTGTCGGCACGACT
>NZ_JBQSXG010000350.1:0-430 GCF_052378005.1 Psychrobacter sp. AOP31-B2-9 | reverse complement strand
ATATCGCTACTATCGTAGCCCCTGTCTGCAATCACCGCTTTAGTCTGGTTATTAATCGTGCTATCTATCAACGTCTTTGCCATCTTAGAGTCATGTACTTGCCCACCTGACAGCTCAACATGTATAGGGTTACCACAAGCATCGACCACTAAGTGCAGTTTGCTGCTATTACCTGCAACACTTTTACCAATGGCCTCATCAAGATGACTGGCGGCGCCTGTACTATGCTGATGAGCTTTGACCACGCTACCGTCTATAAATAACCATTCACTATCATAGTTTGCTGTGATTATTTTCATGAGCTTTTGCCATTTACCGGTTTTACGCCAATAACGGTATTGATGATATATGCTAGACCAATGACCGAAATAAGAAGGTAAGTCTCGCCATGGACAGCCTACTCGTATGCGGTACAACATGCCTTCAACGG
>NZ_JBQSXG010000349.1:0-432 GCF_052378005.1 Psychrobacter sp. AOP31-B2-9 | reverse complement strand
ATTCGCCATGACGGTGTCTTATTTGAACTTTGGGGTGCAAATAGAACTAAATATGATATAGCAGAATGTAACCTAAAAATGTTAATGACGCTGACAATCAGTTAACAATTGAACATGATTAAGCTTAACTCCTACTGTCAAATCCGTAGATATAATCTTGGTGACAAACCTGTCACCAAGATTATATCTACACAGGTAAAGGTGACACAGACCCTATCGCTAGTAACGATAATGAAGAAGGGCGAACCCGTAACCGCCGTATTGAGTTTACGCTCGCCGAATAACATTACCTTTGAATGATATTGCCCTAAGAATAGGAACACTACCATGTTACGCTTGACCAACACCGTGCTGCCCATGCACCCTGACAGGCTATATGCCAGTGAAGGCAGCACTCAAGCCCTCTATCCAAGTGCGCAGCAAGACATCAGT
>NZ_JBQSXG010000348.1:0-434 GCF_052378005.1 Psychrobacter sp. AOP31-B2-9 | reverse complement strand
CGGTGATGTGCATGAATTAATTAAAGAATATACACGCTTCAAATCATCTGATACAGCAGATGTAAAAGAGCTTGCCAATATCAAACCAACGAATGGTGAGCCGTATGTTCCTGCATGGTTATCAATAACACCGATGAATTCAACCACCCTAAAAGGTGTTCCGGTTGACTTACACTTGCAAGTGGATCAAGAAAATAGCGACGATGATTCAGAACTTACCAATGATGGCACTATCATAGAGTTTATAACCAGTCCAAGTATAACCATAACGCCTAACTCTATAAATTTGGGTGATCTGATAAAAGGAGGTCGGCTACCTCCAAAAACCCTAAACTCTTCTAATAATGTCTTCCAATCTAAAACCATTCATAGATATCGCGATGAAAGCACTACTTTTAAAATTGAGTCAAATGTCAAAGACAATTTGCCTGGAT
>NZ_JBQSXG010000347.1:0-441 GCF_052378005.1 Psychrobacter sp. AOP31-B2-9 | reverse complement strand
ATAGTCAGCTCAAAATAAAATTGTTATGGTTAGGGCAAACATCATAAAACAATTTGGATAAGTCGTTTTCCATCCAGCCTTGGCGTAGAAACTTCACCTGAGCCCATTTCTTTTCGATAGGGTTTAGGTCTGGGCTGTACGGCGGCAACCAAAGAATACGATGCCCGTGCCTGTTTAGTAGCTTTTGAATGCGTTTGCTCTTATGAAATTTGGCGTTATCCATCACAATCACGCATTTGGTTTTAAGACTTGGGATTAGGGTTTGTTTGCACCAGTTGTAGAATATGCTGCTGTTGATGTTTGTCTCAAAGTAATCAAGCGCAAACAGCATCTTTTCATACAGAGCACCAATAACGTTGGTTCGCTTTTTACCTTGCCAGTTGTAGCTATCGATACAAGGCTTACCAATCGGTGCATAACCATGAGAGCGAATGGTTTCAG
>NZ_JBQSXG010000346.1:0-447 GCF_052378005.1 Psychrobacter sp. AOP31-B2-9 | reverse complement strand
GCAGAACGCACAGCTACTCTAGAGATAGAGACCGTCGATGATAGCAATAGTGAAGACGCCAGCTGGACACCTGCACGCATGACCCAGTGGCAAATCAGTGACTGGACACATATCTGTGAGCGGCTTGCACGTCAAGGACTGACCGCCTATCTGCGTCATGAGCAAACGGATGAACATACACCGCCGAAGCTCATTATCACCACAGCGAGTCCAAGTGATAGCGAGGGCATCAGCGCAAACATTGGTGCGCTACGCTATCAGCAAGTATTACACGACCGCGTACATGCGCCAGTATTGGCACTGAGTGAGCAAATCGTTACTCAGCCAAGCTCTATAACGGTGCAGCGCTTTAATAGTGCCAGTGTCGCACACCCCACTCAGTCTGCTGATGTTGCTACAAACACCAACACTGATAGAAATAATAGTGCTGACGAGGACAATCAAGCA
>NZ_JBQSXG010000345.1:0-452 GCF_052378005.1 Psychrobacter sp. AOP31-B2-9 | reverse complement strand
CCGCAAACCCAAGTAATGGTTGATTTTATAGATGACCACAAACCACAATATGGAGTCGAGCCAATCTGTAGAGTACTACCGATTGCTCCATCCACATACTATCGTGCCAAAGAGCTAGAATTCAGTCCTGAAAAGCGTTCACAGCGTAGTCAGCATGACGATTTCTATCTTAATGAGATTAAACGTATCTGGCAGGACAGCAAGTGCCGTTATGGTACTCGTAAAGTCTGGAAACAGTTGAAAGCAGAGGGTATACATCCTGCACGCTGCACTGTAGAGCGGTTAATGCGGCAGCATGGCATGCAGGGTGTTTGGCGAGGTAAAGGTAAGATAACGACTAAGTCTCGTGACGATCAAAAGCGTGCTGATGATTTGGTTAATCGTAACTTTAATGCCCATCGCCCTAACCAACTATGGGTTGCTGATTTTACCTATATAAAGACACTGAGTGG
>NZ_JBQSXG010000344.1:0-454 GCF_052378005.1 Psychrobacter sp. AOP31-B2-9 | reverse complement strand
AGATAGCTTTTGGTCGGGGTCATATGATTGCGACTGTCGGTATCGCTTTGAGCATCTGTGATACCAGTCATTGGCGGTAGCACGCGTTTGCTATATAAGCTACCCACCCATGGCGTGTCTGCGGTAATCAGACGCAGCTGGGTTAAGTGAATGCCTGCCTCTAGAGTGGAGGCATGACGTTCATGATGGCGACGACTGATGGTTAGACCTGTCACGTGTGCCAGACTGTTGCGTGCCAAGTGTACGATATGGGTCGCACGATAGTGCTGATTGAGATGGTTGTGATCGACTAGTATAAAGGTATCGGCAACATTCAAATCGGTGGCATGGGCGAGTGCATGATAAACGCTATAGTGGCTTTGATGACTATTGGCGACGACAGTCGCTTCATCGATGGTCTCGGTATCTGTCACTGGGGCAAACGCAGCAGGAGTGTCTAGCGTGAGTGTTTGGC
>NZ_JBQSXG010000343.1:0-456 GCF_052378005.1 Psychrobacter sp. AOP31-B2-9 | reverse complement strand
CCCTCATTCGTCCAGATATAGGTGATGTCGCTGACCCACGACTCGTTAGGGCGCTTAGCATCAAACTTCTGATCCAGTACGTTTGGATAGACCAGCTTGTTGTGATTGGAGTCGGTGGTGACTTTAAAGCGCTTATGACGACGACATTTAATGCCGTGTTGCTCTTTGATGCTTCTTACCATATACAGGCTAATGTTATGGCCTTGCTCGCTTAGATGAGCATGCAGTCGATCTGCGCCATAACGTTCTTTCGTTTCATTGTGAGCCGCTTTAACCAGTAATTCAGACTGGTTGCGATGTATCTGTTGGTCGCTGAGATCACGACTTAGCCAGTCGTAATAGCTTGATGGCTTAACCCTTAACACACGGCACATAGTGGTGATGCGAAAGAGGAACTGGTTGTCTTTGATAAAGGCGTACCTGACTAACTGTTTCTCGCGAAGTACGCCGTCGCCT
>NZ_JBQSXG010000342.1:0-463 GCF_052378005.1 Psychrobacter sp. AOP31-B2-9 | reverse complement strand
TCATAAGCTGTATTTATCGCCGATACTCGATTGTTATAACAATGAGATTGTCAGCTATACGCTGTCAAAAAGGCCGACTTATGACTTGGTGCGCAAAATGCTAGATAAGGCTTTAGATAGGATAGATACGTACCAGAACAACAGTTTAATGCTGCATTCAGATCAAGGGTGGCATTATCAAATGAGACCGTTTAACAAAGCGCTTAGACAGCACGGTATTAAGCAAAGTATGAGCAGAAAAGGCAACTGCTTAGATAATGCGCTTATGGAGGGGTTCTTCGGTACATTGAAGTGTGAGACGATTTATATTGATAAACCGAAAACGATTGAGCAGTTAGAACAACAGATTCATGAGTATATGCATTACTACAATAATGAACGTATTCAACTCAAACTAAAAGGACTGAGTCCTGTGCAGTACAGAACTCAGTCCTTGATATAAACTAAACCGTCCAATATTTGG
>NZ_JBQSXG010000341.1:0-464 GCF_052378005.1 Psychrobacter sp. AOP31-B2-9 | reverse complement strand
AAATCTCCCAAGTTTATGTGTACGGATTTGACGGCAGGGGTCAGAGTACCTTAATAATTCAATTAATTGTCGTTTAGTGGGTGTCACATATAAGCAGATATGTATTGCTGCGCTCAATCAACAAGGTGAGTTTGTCAAAGCAGATGTCGCTAACATTGATAGTTTCAATAGTATGAACATCATTCATCCTTTAGGTATCAGTGATTGGGGTTTAGTTCCTAGACCATTAGATGGTAAAAAGATTACATGGAGCGAAAAGTTATCGCTTGAAAGCAAACAAGACGAAAGGTTTAGAAGATTAGAAATACCTATCACGATACTTAATGAAAAGGAAACTAAATAATGAGCAACTTAACCAATCAACAGAAAGCTACCTATGCTCTATTAGCGGACAATGTCTACTGGGATGTCAGATATGGCTAAGAAGAAAGGTAACAGCTTCATATTAAAGTCCTTTACCATAG
>NZ_JBQSXG010000340.1:0-471 GCF_052378005.1 Psychrobacter sp. AOP31-B2-9 | reverse complement strand
ATCTCACTATCATCAGATAGCTTAGGCTTATAGTAATAAGCGGTTCGACTCATGCAGACAACCTGACAACTAACTGCAATGCTGACATCATACTGCGCCTGTAATTCTTGCGCCCAGACTTTGCGCTCGGGTACAGGCGCTATAGCTTTTTTATGATATCTTCCTGCATCTGCGCTTTGAGGCTTAAATCAGCATACATCTGTTTGAGTCTGCGGTTTTCTTCTTCAAGCTCTTTTAGTCGTTTGACGTCAGACGCTTCCATACCTCCATACTTGGATCGCCATTTGTAAAATGTCGAACTAGCAATACCGTATTTACGGCACAGCTCTTTAGCAGGTATCCCAGCTTCTGCTTCTTTTAATATCGATACGATTTGGGTCTCAGTCATTCGTTTGCTCATATCAAAACTCCTTATGGGTATTTTATAAGAAATTCTACGTTTGAGCTGTGTTATTTTAGGGGATAGTTACA
>NZ_JBQSXG010000339.1:0-481 GCF_052378005.1 Psychrobacter sp. AOP31-B2-9 | reverse complement strand
ATTGATGTCTACAGGACTACCGACACTTAGGCCACGCATGGCGCCAGTCGCTTGATATGTCTCACGTTGACAGCGATTGGCCGCGATCCACTGTTCAGCAATCGCAGTTGCCGCATCATCACCATACACTCGAGAGGGCGCTGCAATTAGCACCGTGGTGTCATCTGTTGCAAGCGCTGACTCATCTACTGCTTGACCTTCATAGATCATATCAGCGGCGAGGCCATCTGCCCGCACCATGACACTATGGCTACCCAGCTGCTGCGTAGTCATCTGTAATGCATTGACGCTGTCTTGCCCCGACTGTATGGAGGACTGGGCATAGCTATAACTTAGTGGTAATTGCTCATTCTCATCCAAATTACTGACCAACCACCAGGTACCCAACTCATCAACCGAATTCCCTGATACCCACAAAGTAGAAATACCAATATCTGCAAGCAGACCCGTGACAAAATCATAGTCACTGACATCTGACTGT
>NZ_JBQSXG010000338.1:0-481 GCF_052378005.1 Psychrobacter sp. AOP31-B2-9 | reverse complement strand
GTTGATGTCTACAGGGCTGCCGACACTTAGGCCACGCATGGCGCCAGTCGCTTGATAGGTCTCACGTTGACAGCGATTGGCCGCGATCCACTGTTCAGCAATCGCAGTTGCTGCATCATCACCATACACACGAGAGGGCGCTGCAATTAGCACCGTGGTGTCATCTGTGGCAAGTGCTGACTCATCTACTGCTTGACCTTCATAGATAGTATCAGCGGCGAGGCCATCTGCTCGTACCATGACACGATGGCTACCGAGTTGCTGCGTAGTCATCTGTAATGCATTGACGCTGTCTTGCCCTGACTGTATGGAGGACTGCGCATAGCTATAAGTCAGCGGTATTTGCTCATTCTCATCTAAACCATTGACCAACCACCACGTACCTAGCTCATCAACCGAATCGCCTGATACCCACAAAGTAGAAATACCAATATCTGCAAGCAGACCCGTGACAAAATCATAGTCACTGACATCTGACTGC
>NZ_JBQSXG010000337.1:0-495 GCF_052378005.1 Psychrobacter sp. AOP31-B2-9 | reverse complement strand
TAGGGTGTGTATAGAATTCAAATCAGGGGCAACCAGATAAAGACACAAGCGAGCATTACCGCCGCTGCATAGCTATCTTTGAGCTTATCATATCGCGTGGCAATGCCCCTAAAATGTTTCAACCTAGCAAAAGCGTTTTCTACCAAGTGACGGCAACGATACAAATACCAGTCTAGTGTGTCATTGTTGCTGTTTTTAGAGTTCGACTTAACGGGTATGACTGACTCAGTACAGTGCTTGAAGATACACTCTCTAATATCACTACTATCGTAGCCCCTGTCTGCAATCACCGCTTTAGTCTGGTTATTAATCGTGCTATCTATCAACGTCTTTGCCATCTTAGCGTCATGCACTTGCCCACCTGTCAGCTCAATATGTATAGGGTTACCACAAGCATCGACCACTAAGTGCAGTTTGCTGCTATTACCTGCAACACTTTTACCAATGGCCTCATCAAGATGACTGGCTGCGCCTGTACTATGCTGATGAGCTTTA
>NZ_JBQSXG010000336.1:0-506 GCF_052378005.1 Psychrobacter sp. AOP31-B2-9 | reverse complement strand
CCAACTAGTCAGTGAAGCAATAAACATTATCAGTTTTCACTTAATAAACTACACTATAGAAGAAAAATATGACGAGATATCCGATTCGATTACCTTGCAAATCAATAGTTATGGAAAGAACCGTAGCCATTCTTCAAGTGTAATACCATCTAGCCATATTGATAATAGAAATATTGATAATTTTGTATCAAATTATGTTAATTATTTTTTAGAAAACGAATCTAAACTTTCAAGTCCTTTATATACATGGTGGTATCGCTTATATAACTATAAAACAGATATTGAAAATAATGTTCTCATTTTAAGTGTTGCAATTGAGGCATTGAGTCTAAAATATGTAAAAGAATTTCAGAATATCGATCAAATTTATGACTTTCATGATATAAAAAAAATAGGAAAACTTATAAAAGATTCAGATGCTTCTAAAGAGCTAAAAACCAAAGTTCAAAAATATATTGGCAATCTAAACTCTTCTAGCAAACCTATCGTTTTAATTCTTAAAAGCT
>NZ_JBQSXG010000335.1:0-523 GCF_052378005.1 Psychrobacter sp. AOP31-B2-9 | reverse complement strand
AAGTTTCGCATCGCGCGCTTGGGTTAACGCCTTCTCACCTTTACCAGCAAGATGCAGACCCGTTATAGCTAATGCGGGAGCGGCAACTATACCTCCTAGTACCAAAGTACCGCCTGCCATACCGAATCCACCTGCTGCTAAAGATCCGCCACCAAGCCATGCAAGCGTAGCGCTTTTGGCAGCTGCTCCTGATAATGCTGAAATTGCTGTGCCTGTTGAAGCCGAAGCAAGTAAGCCAACAGACCCGTAAGCGCCTATGCCCGTAAGGACACCTGCTGCCGCACCTGTTAAAAGACCGTTCTCTAACTCAAGTGAAGCGGTTACCTTTTGCTGTATGTCAATATAGTCTTGCTCTGTAATCGACTGACTAAAATTCTCAAGTTTAGAGCCCGCATCTTTTATCTTTTTAATAGTGTCTATAATATGCTTAATTTGATTGTTAAAAATATCAACTTTTAGCTGTCCTAAATTTCTAAGCTCATCGTTAGTATCTATCCGAAGGTTACTTAGTGCTTTACGCTTT
>NZ_JBQSXG010000334.1:0-541 GCF_052378005.1 Psychrobacter sp. AOP31-B2-9 | reverse complement strand
AGCTATGCTCGAGTGGAGGGCAGTACTCTTTTTTGCCAATACATGGCGAAATTGTTTAACCTAGAATGACTAGGCATCAAAAATTTCACTGCATATTGTCTAAAAAATAGTCACTGCCAGCACCACATTTGAATGTTCAACACGCCCTAAAGATAAGATAGTATGTCTCAAGTACCAATATTTATGATACCGAGAGCAAATAATATTTATCTTAACTTATAATTAACGCGCATATTGTAGGCTTATGATATCACGGCTTAGAGATAATTGAGTACAGAGTGTTTTTTGTTGGCATTGATATGGCTTAGACTAAGAATCAACATGAAATTGTTTATAATTTAGAAAGAGTGGTTCTGAAAAAAACACAGCCTAGAAGTATGATCATCAGCTTGAAGGGTTTTAAGAAGAGATTCAGTTTGATAATAGAGGTTATAGCATAAGAAAAAGGCTTCCAATTGCTTGGAAGCCTTTTAATATAATGGTACCCGGAGCCGGAACGATACACGTATATTAAGATATTGATTTTATTAAAATTTTTAAG
>NZ_JBQSXG010000333.1:0-562 GCF_052378005.1 Psychrobacter sp. AOP31-B2-9 | reverse complement strand
ACTAGGCAACCCCGCCAAACTCAGCCCATCCATCCCGCCGCCATCACGACTGTGCTTACCAGCCTTCTCCGTAAACTGCATCGCCGCAATCGTAATATCACCGCCATCTAATGTGATACTCGCACCGCCCGCCGTTAGCGTAATCTTATTCGTTGCCACTATCTCAACTTCTTTAGTTGAGGATGACATATTCACATCTTGCTTCGCCGTTGCCTCAAGCTTCCCTGTATGCGCAGACAGCATAATATTGTCCTTGCCATTCGTCATACTGAACTGACCATCAGCAACCATTGTCAAAGACTCGCTACTGATTTGATGATGACCATCACCACTACTCACCATCATATCTTGCTGAGTGGTCGTTACCATCTCACCCATCGATCGTTGAATCAGCGTATCGTCACTGACATAGCTCGTATCAGCAGCGCCATCGATCAGCGTGTAGGGCGCTTGTTGATGGGTTTTGGTTTGCTGTTCCTCTGCGATAGTTTCTAACTGGGTCTTAATCGCTTTGTGGTCATTGACCTGACGTCCTAGTCCCGTTGCCAATTGCGTTAAGCGT
>NZ_JBQSXG010000332.1:0-589 GCF_052378005.1 Psychrobacter sp. AOP31-B2-9 | reverse complement strand
TTGACAATATTTCAATAAACTCTATACTTTTATTCATAAATAATTCAGCAACATTCCAATTCGGGCCATTTCCTTGGTATAAAGCCAGTAGTAACGGTACCCCTCCTATGCCCTCTCAGACCAATCGATTACATAAAGTTACCATTCATGCCGACAGTT
The DNA here is from genome assembly GCF_052378005.1 of Psychrobacter sp. AOP31-B2-9. Classification (NCBI taxonomy): domain Bacteria; kingdom Pseudomonadati; phylum Pseudomonadota; class Gammaproteobacteria; order Moraxellales; family Moraxellaceae; genus Psychrobacter; species Psychrobacter sp. AOP31-B2-9. The sequence continues at coordinate 430 of NZ_JBQSXG010000332.1, read as the reverse complement.
TAACAGTAGATGCCTTCTATCCTGTGGCGTTTTATGGTGTCAGCAGTGTTAATCAAACCGATACTATTGACATACTAGTGTTTAGTTACATATTTCTAGACTCGGACGCTTGTTTATCATTGGTTGGTACACCTGTTTGCTTGACCACGCTGTCCGCGAATCGTACGCCTACCTGTCGCACAGGTCTCATACGAGGTGTCCGTTGTCAGCAGTCTGATGGCGCGATGCACTTTTATACGTTAGAAGTCGTGACTCCTGACTGGCAGTTGACGCAGTCGATACATACGCGCACTTTCATCAATCAGTCCACCCTAGATATCATCACCGCTATTCTTGGTGATTATGATATGACGTGGGAGATATCTGAGACGCTGCTATCATCAGGCAGTACCGCCTCAGAGCAATTGTCTCTGCCCTTAGCCATACGCAC
>NZ_JBQSXG010000331.1:0-597 GCF_052378005.1 Psychrobacter sp. AOP31-B2-9 | reverse complement strand
GTAGATTTAGATATTTTAAGTCAAAGTATGCATTCTAATTGGCAGGCTATTAGAAACGAATCAGCGCATGGGATTGAAAGAAAATTAAGCTTTGAAGATGAAAGTTCCTTAGAAAAAATATTAGATGACTCAAATTTTTTAGAGGAAGTTTTTTTTAGATTGATATTTCATATTATAGGATATACAGGAGAATTCTATCAATTTTCTCAGTATGGATACCCTATAACTAGTTTAAAAAATTAGATTAAATGAGTAAGTTTAGCGTTTATATAAGGTGGATTACGCATCCGCTAATCCACCCTACGCACTACGTACGTTTAAACTGTGTTTATTGTAAAATTAATCTTAACATGACAACTTATTCGCTGGGCTAAAAGCCCAGCCTACATCAAAACTCGCAATCATAAAATAGTCGTCTTGCGGTGCGGTTTAGCCCTGACTGGAGCGGTTATCCTGTCGTGACTACTAGGTTGCAAAGGCTCGGCAGGTCAGGATGTCGCGGTAGCAGCAACCTGACCTGCCTATAGCCGTGCCCTAGCAGATATGGCAGATAATAGCGGACGGCAGGATCAGCTCCCATCATGATTTTTGCAATAA
>NZ_JBQSXG010000330.1:0-601 GCF_052378005.1 Psychrobacter sp. AOP31-B2-9 | reverse complement strand
CAGCAAGGAGTTAATCATTTAGTCTCGTTAGGCGTTGATATACAAAGCATCACCTGTGATGGTAGACGAGGACTGAGGACAGTATTCATTAAAACACCTTGTCAGATGTGTCAGTTCCATCAAATACAAATAGTGACCCGCTACCTGACTCGTCGTCCTAAGAATATTGCCAGTATCGAGCTTAGACAGCTCGCTTTAACTTTAACACAGCTTGATAAAACTGATTTCATAGAGCGCTTAGATCACTGGTATTTGACTCATGAAGACTATCTTAATGAGCGTAGTGCTAATGAAGATAACAGTAGAACTGTGGTACACACATAAACGTCTTAGAAGTGCTTATCGTAGCCTCAGAACCAATAGTGACTGGTTATTTACTTATCAAGAATATAAGCACTTAGACATACCAAATACGACTAATTCTCTTGAAGGTTTATTCAGTGAGTTAAAGCGACAATTACACAGTCATCATGGGTTGAGTGAGTATCGTAAGTTACGGTTTATTAAAGACTTTCTACTGTCAAAGTCACTTAAATAACATGAATTATGTCCATTAGACACTACCTTCTACTTTTTAGCATGAATTTTGTCCATTACGCCT
>NZ_JBQSXG010000329.1:0-611 GCF_052378005.1 Psychrobacter sp. AOP31-B2-9 | reverse complement strand
CACTACCGACTCCAATCACAACAAGCTGATCTATCCAAACGTACTGGATCAGAAGTTTGATGCCAGTCGCCCTAACCAAACGTGGGTCAGTGACATCACCTATATTTGGACGCTTGAGGGTTGGCTGTATTTAGCAGGCGTTAAAGACTTATACACTAAAGAGCTTGTCGGTTACGCCATCAACAAACGCATGACAGCAGATCTAGTATGCAAAGCATTGAACATGGCCATCAAGAACAAACGACCCAGTAAAGGGCTAGTCGTTCACTCTGATAGAGGCAGTCAGTACTGTAGTCATGCCTACCATAAGATCATCAAGCAGCATCAGCTTGCAGGCTCAATGAGCGCTAAAGGTAACTGCTTTGATAACGCACCTATAGAGAGCTTCTGGGGCGTATTAAAGAATGAGTTAATATATCATCAGGACTATAAGACCAGATTTGCCGCCATTACCGATATCATTAGATATATCGAGTTGTACTACAACCAAACGAGAATTCAAAAGGGTTTAGGCTATAAATCGCCAAGACAGGTGTGGTTTGACTATTATCGTCATGCTGCGTAATCAAAATCTCCCAAGTTTAGTTATACGGATTTGACAGCAGGGGTCA
>NZ_JBQSXG010000328.1:0-624 GCF_052378005.1 Psychrobacter sp. AOP31-B2-9 | reverse complement strand
AAATTTAGTGATCAACCATCATTAAAAGAAAAAACTTCTGTCCAATTATTAATAGATGACAACCTACTATCTTCTGATTCGAGTGAAATATTCACATCATTTGAGGTTAAAGACACCCATTTCGATGATAATTATCCAGATAAGACATCAAATGTAGCGGAATACTCAAAAGCAAAAATTCATCTAAAAAACTTTCCTAAAAAAGACGCTGTACAAAATGAATTTAACGATTACATCCAAAATATCTGGAAACCTTGGGTAGCAACAGAAAAGCGAATACGTCAAAGTATCACGCTGTATTCCAATCTGTTCATGCTTAATCAAAAGCTTCAAGGCAATCTCGCTGATGCACAGCTAGAATTGGTATGGGGTATCGGTATTGCTACAAAAATAAATGCTGACAATGAGTCAAATAGCAAGCAAATCAAGTATCCCCTATTAACGCAATCTGTTGAAATTACCTTAGATCAAAAAACCATGGCGTTACTTATCAAGCCTACGCTATCTGTACCTACACTTGAAACTGAGCCTTTTTCTATAGAAGAAAATCAAGGTTTGGGCAAACTGCTAAAAAACACCAAAGCATTTTATGAATCAGAAAATGTATTGCTAAATCCATTTATA
>NZ_JBQSXG010000327.1:0-632 GCF_052378005.1 Psychrobacter sp. AOP31-B2-9 | reverse complement strand
AGTTATTACAGCGAAAGCCATCACAGCGTTAACCTCGTTTGAAGTATTAGATACATCTACACTTGGTTGCCTTGTATTGCTTTCAAAGACAATCGACTATATGAGCTCGGCACAAAAAAGCCGCGTAGGATTCTATGCGGCTTTTCGTTATTTTGCGATACCATTTATTAGCGTCTATCTATTGGTATCTATCTATTGGTATCTATCAGCATCTATTCATACTGATTTCTACTAATAGTTGTTGTGGTGACGCCAGTCGTCTACTTCACGCTCGGCGTCTTCTTTAGCATGGCCATAACGTTCTTGTACTCGGCCAACTAGCTTGTCTCGGCTGCCTTCAATATGGGTCAAATCATCATCAGTTAGTTTGGCCCATTTTTGTTTTGCTGAGCCTTTCAGTTGGTTCCATTCACCTTTCAGAGTTTGTTCGTTCATTGTTATATTCCTTTTTTGTGAGTTAGTTCATTTTATTAGTGGGTTGATTATCGTCGTTGTTTAAATAGTGCTACTAATCATTTTCTATTTTTAGTCCTTATTTTTATTTATTGTAGTTATCATCGGATGTTAAACAAAGGCAACTAGTGGATATCTGTTTTATTGTTATTGTCGATATCTGATTTTTATTATGTTTA
>NZ_JBQSXG010000326.1:0-634 GCF_052378005.1 Psychrobacter sp. AOP31-B2-9 | reverse complement strand
AATATAAAAACAATATCAAACCTCATAAAACCGACAGCTCAGGTATCGAATCAGGTATCAAAGCTGAGGTCAGCCAATCTATCGGCGTCTACCTCGATGATGACGAAGGCAAAAAGCAATCCATTTACAGCATGGCATTTCCAGTAACAGGTGACTTAAACGGACAGACCAAAGTTTTAAGAGTCCCTATCGTCTCTTTTAATATCGAATTTGTCGACAACAACAATCAACCCATACCGCATTACGAGTTTAAAACCCTATATCGTGGCAGACAATCTGCTATAAAAAGAGCAAACAGCCAAGGTATTAGCACTATCAAAGCCCTTGCCGGTCAAAAGCTCACAATAATAGATGGACAAGTTAGAGCGCAAACAACCGCCATCGTTACCTATGGTTCCAAACAATGGACTATGATCATAGGTACAGATATCACTAGAGAAGATATCAGCAATGTATCAGATATCTTGAGTCAAGAAGCACCGACTACTCTAGAAACGAGTGAACAAGATGACACCCCAAAACCTCAAACAAAGCAAGACCCTGTCATCAAAGTAGAAAAGCCAAAAGTGAACCGCCCCGACTATATCGGAGAGTGGATTGCTTGAGTCAGGCAGCTTTGTCTGACTCATTAAGG
>NZ_JBQSXG010000325.1:0-634 GCF_052378005.1 Psychrobacter sp. AOP31-B2-9 | reverse complement strand
ACGCTCTACCGTACAACGAGCCACATGAATACCATCTGCCTTCATCTGCTGCCAGACTTTACGAACACCGTAACGGCATTTACTGTCCTGCCAGATGCGTTTAATCTCGTTGATATAATAGTCGTCATGCTGCTGACGCAACGAGCGCTTTTCAGGGTAACTCTCCAAGTCTTTAGTACGGTAGTAGGTTGATGGGGCAATCGGTAGTACTCTACAGATTGGCTCGATCCCGTATTTCTGCTTGTGATCATCGATAAATGTGACCATTATTTCGGTAGACGGTCGAGCTCCGCCTGGGCGAAAAAAGCCGCTGCCTTACGTATGATCTCATTGGCCTGTTTGAGTTCTCTGCATTCACGTTCAAGATCTTTAATACGTTGATCTTGGCTTTGAGCTTGCACTGAGGCAGGAATGGTTTGATCGATGTGCTTTTTATGCCATGAGCGCAGGGTTTCAGGCGTGCAGCCAATCTTAGGGGCAATGGCTTGAATCGCTGACCAGGTAGAGGGGTAGTCGCCTGCCGCTTCAATGAGCATGCGAACGGCGCGTTCTTTAATCTCAGGAGTGTAGGTTTGTCTTTTCATTGTCGTATTCTCTCAGAATGTTGAGTCTCCGACAATACCGGGGCGGTTCA
>NZ_JBQSXG010000324.1:0-634 GCF_052378005.1 Psychrobacter sp. AOP31-B2-9 | reverse complement strand
CTAGGGTGTGTTGACAATTACCGTAAATGGATAATCGTCGCTGCTAAATAGATATTAGCAGCAAACGACTCATCCGTTTTTTCAGCACGCATGGCAATTTTCTTGAAATCTTTCAGCTTACAGAAGAAGTTCTCGATTAAGTGACGCCACTTGTACATTTCTTTATCGAAATCTCGTTGCTTTAAACGAGAGCGTTTAGGGGGTATGACCGCTTTGCTACCACGCTCTTCTAAGTCTAGCAGTAGCCAATCCGTGTCAAAGGCTCTATCAGCAAGCAATGCACCAAACTCTTTGTCTTTAATTAAAGGTTTAACGCCAGCCATGTCATGCTGTTGTCCTTTCAATAAAGTAAAATCAACAAGGTTGCCTAACGCATCAACCATTGCCATGATTTTAGTGGTCATACCGCCTCTTGATTTGCCAATTGCCTGATGACAAGCCCCCCTTTTGCGCCTTGTCCATGACGATGTACCTTAACAATAGTGCCATCAATCATGGCATACTCTAAATCTGAGTCATTCAGAGCATTAAATAGCTTGCTGAATCTATCGCTTTTTACCCATCGACGGTAGCGCTTATAAACACTGTTCCAGTTACCAAATTCAGGGGGTAAGTCTCGCCACGGACTACCTGT
>NZ_JBQSXG010000323.1:0-635 GCF_052378005.1 Psychrobacter sp. AOP31-B2-9 | reverse complement strand
CCTGTACTTGTCAGTAAGCATCAAACCCGTATTTCAGGTCTTGATGACAAAATCATCAGCTTTTACGCCAAAGGTCAAACCACTACTGAGATTGTCGAAACCATCAAGGACATCTACGACGTCGACATCTCAAGCAGCTTGGTTTCCAGAGTCACTGACAACATCTTGGATGACATCACCGCTTGGCAGAACCGGCCACTGAGCAGCGTCTATCCTATCGTCTACTTAGACTGCATTGTCGTCAAAGTTCGTCAGGACAAGCAGATCATCAACAAAGCTATCTATCTGGCCTTAGGCGTTGCTCTTGATGGTAAAAAAGAGCTGCTTGGCATGTGGCTATCAGAGAACGAGGGCGCTAAATTCTGGCTTGGTGTTCTCACTGAGCTACAAAACCGCGGGGTTCAAGATATTCTTATTGCCTGTGTCGATGGTTTAAAAGGCTTCCCTGATGCCATCAATACGGTCTACCCTAACGCTCAGGTTCAGCTGTGTATCGTGCATATGGTGCGCTATTCGATGAAGTTCGTACCTTGGACGGACAAGAAGGCCGTAGCAGCTGATTTAAAGGCCATCTACGGTGCTGATACGCTTGAGATGGCAGAGGCCAACCTTGAGCACTTTGATGAAGTATGGGG
>NZ_JBQSXG010000322.1:0-635 GCF_052378005.1 Psychrobacter sp. AOP31-B2-9 | reverse complement strand
TTCAATAGCCCCGTTTTACGTTCAACGAGCGTGACAATCGCTTGCTTGTGATGCTGACCGATAATGGTATCCGCTTCCCAGTCACCAATACGTGAGCGTTCTTCAACAATACAAGGGCGTTCATGAATCGAGACTCTGTCATTGATACGGCCTCGGGTCTCAGCAGTTAGACGCTGCCGGTATGGTTTGGCTTTACGTCTGAGACACTGCCATAACTTGCCGCCCTGTCTCTTATCACGCCAAATATAGCGATAAATGCTCATATGACTGATACCAGCATGAACGCCAGATATTTGCTCAGGACTCCAGTTCTCTTTAAGCTTGTCTGTCACCCATGCCCAGAGGTCAGCCACAATAGTTGTGGCGTTGTTAGCCCGTTTGTCACAAGCCTTGTTATTAGCATGCTTTGCTCGGTAACCTCGTAGGCTTTTATTACGCCTAAGCTCTCTTGATATGGTACTGGGACTTCTGTTTAACGCCCTCGCTATGAAATTAATACTATGTTTTGCCCCTTTAAGGGCATAAATCTGGTATCGTTCACCTAGGCTTAGATGCGTATAGCTCATGGTTGCAATCTCACTTTGGTCGGTGGATAAAAACTTTGATGCTAGCGCATTTAGGTCTTTTTTTCACCT
>NZ_JBQSXG010000321.1:0-647 GCF_052378005.1 Psychrobacter sp. AOP31-B2-9 | reverse complement strand
AGCTGACCAGGTAGAGGGATAGTCATTTGCTGCTTCAGTCAGCATGCGAACGGCGCGGTCTTTAATCTCAGGAGTGTAGTTTCGTGTTTTCATTGTCGTATTCTCTCAGAATGTTAAGTCTCCGACAATCCCGGGGCGGTTCAACAAACCATTAGAAAATGCTATTGATAGTTTAGCTGCTATTATATCTTCTGAGAACAGTGAGTTGAGTAATCAATTAGCTGTAATGGCTAGTTCGTTAAGTGCCCAATCTGATGTAATTAACTCCCAAGTTATTAGTTCGATAGAACTAAATAAAAAAATTAAAGAATTTATTATTTATTCTTTAGATGCTATTAATAATAGATATTTACATGATATTGAAAAGATAGATAGAAATCAAAATAATAGCTTTATAGAAATTTCAAAAATAATTCATGATAATCACAATAGTAATATATCGAATATAGATGAGTGCACTAAGTTTATAACAGAAAAACAAATAAAAACTGACTCACTAATTGAAGCCTTCATGGGTCAAGTAAGTCAACAGGATCATTCAAATAAAGAAAATTATACGAATATAAAGGAGGAGCTAAAATCAGTCCATAGTACGAATAAGTTGTTATTAACTTTAGTAATTATAATGTTAGTGGCATTAATAATAA
>NZ_JBQSXG010000320.1:0-666 GCF_052378005.1 Psychrobacter sp. AOP31-B2-9 | reverse complement strand
TGAGCTATGCTGAAGAAACCGTACAACTAAACTTGGTAAACTAAGCGTATTCACAGGAGTTTACCATGACCAAGAAAATCAGAACTTACAGCACAGAATTTAAAGCAGAAGCCGTTAAGAAGATAGCAAACAATAATGGCAATATCTCAGCGACCGCAAAGCAGCTTGGCATCGCCATGCAGACCTTATCTAATTGGCATAACAAAGCCAACCAAGGCAAGCTTGTAGGAACAGAGCAGTACGATCCACAGCTCATAGCCGTGATTGAAGAGAACAAGCGCCTCAAACGACAGCTTAAAGTAGCCGAAGAGGAACGAGAGATATTAAAAAAGGCGACGGCGTACTTTGCAAAGCACAGCTAGTCAGGTACGCCTTTATCAAAGATAACCAGCACTTCTTTAGCATCACCACTATGTGCCGTGTGCTAAAGATTAAGCATTCAAGTTACTACGACTGGCTGAGTCGCGATATCAGCGAGCAGCAGATACATCGCAACCATTGCGAGCTACTCGTTAAAGCCGCTCACAGTCAAAGTAAAGAACGTTATGGTTATGAACGTTTGCATGCAACGCTCACCGAGCAAGGCCATGACATTAGCCTATACATGGTTAGAAGCATTAAAGAGGAACATGGCATCAAATGCCGTCGCCACAAGCGCTTTAAAGT
>NZ_JBQSXG010000319.1:0-671 GCF_052378005.1 Psychrobacter sp. AOP31-B2-9 | reverse complement strand
AGTCATAAGATAGAACTGGTCAACCGCCAATATAGTGGCAATGCTAAACGATTAATTAAAGGCATTGGTCTTGTAAACTGCATCTACGTTAACCCGCATACCCAGCAGTATTGGGTTATTGACTACCGTATTTACGACAAAGCCATCGATGGTAAAACCAAGCTTGATCATTTAGAAGATATGTTACGACACACGATCGAGTACAAGCAATTGGTATTTAAAACGGTGCTTATGGACAGCTGGTATGCCACTAAAGATATCATGCTGACCATTGATGGCTTAGGTAAAATCTTTTACTGTCCGCTTAAGAGCAACCGTTTGGTTGATGATTCTAAGGGGCAACGCGCTTATACCTCAGTCAGTGCTTTACAATGGACTGAGGCCGAACAAGATAATGGCAAATTAATTAAGATCAATAAATTTCCTAAAGACTATAAAGTGCAACTGTTTCGGGTTGTGGTGAGTGCTCACCGCACGGATTGGGTCGTAACCAACGACACCACTCAAACAAATCGTGATGACGTACAACAGGTGTGCGCCATACGCTGGAAGATTGAGCAGTTTCATCGTGAGATTAAGCAATTAACAGGTATAGAGTCTAATCAGTGTCGAAAAGCACGTATTCAGCGCAATCATATTTGCTGTTCTATATTAGTTTGGATAAGTTTGAC
>NZ_JBQSXG010000318.1:0-674 GCF_052378005.1 Psychrobacter sp. AOP31-B2-9 | reverse complement strand
ATCCAAATTATAGTAAATTCACTATATCCATACTCAAGCTAGAGCATGTCACCCAGTTACCAGTGTTATCAATGCAATCGCACACTATAAATGATGACACGCCCTACTATCTGTGATTATTAATCACTATTATTATTTATTTTTACGACTAAACCCTTGGCTCTTCAGCTCTAATTTTGCAATCATGGTTTTATGAACTTCATCAGGGCCATCAGCCAAGCGCAACACCCTTGCTTGAGCATAGAAGCCTGGCAACATTGTATCTTGACACACACCCATGCCACCATGAACCTGAATCGCCATATCGACGACTTCTTGTAGTACAGTCGGCGCCACTACTTTGATCGCAGATATTTCTGTGAGTGCCGCTTTTGTTCCTTGTGCATCCATCTTCTGTGCAGCATACAAAGTCAGCAAACGAGCTTGGTCAATTTTGATACGAGCTTCAGCAATGCGCTCAAAGTTTCCGCCCAACTCTAGTATTGGCTTACCAAAAGCAGTACGAGACATACCACGTTTTACCGCAAGCTCTAAAGATTTTTCAGCAGCACCAATACAGCGCATGCAATGATGAATACGACCTGGCCCTAGACGACCTTGCGCAATCTCAAAGCCCATCCCTGGTCCACCAATAAAGTGGCTGACTGGCACACGTACATCTTTAAAGCTCACTT
>NZ_JBQSXG010000317.1:0-675 GCF_052378005.1 Psychrobacter sp. AOP31-B2-9 | reverse complement strand
TTAATGAAGCAGTATGGCCTACAAGGCGTTTGGCGTGGCAAAGGCAAGATTACCACCAACAGCCGTGACGACCAAAAGCGCGCTGATGACTTAGTCAATCGTAACTTTAATGCTCATCGTCCTAACCAACTATGGGTTGCAGATTTTACCTATATCAAGACGACAAGCGGCTGGGTGTATACCGCTTTTATTATTGATGTGTTTGCTCGCGCTATCGTTGGCTGGAAAGTATCTAATCGCATGAATACCGATATGGTGATGGCGGCGTTAAATCAAGCAATAGCAGATAGAAACTATCCCAAAGATGTGATTCATCACAGTGATCGAGGGGTTCAGTACTTATCTATTCGCTATACCGATAAGATGACGGACTCTGGAGTGATTGCTTCTGTTGGTACAACAGGCGACTCTTATGACAACGCATTGGCTGAGACAGTTAACGGGCTTTATAAGTCTGAGGTGATTGAATATCTAAAAGAACAATGGCATGGCGTGAACGATGTTGAATTAGCAACCCTTGAATGGGTGGACTGGTTTAACAAAACACGACTGCATAGCACGATTGGATATGTGTCACCTTTTGAATTTGAAAAGCGGTATTATGATAATTTAACCCTGTCAGGCATTGCTGCCTGACTCAAGTAAATCACTCTCCGATATAGTCGGGGCGGTTCA
>NZ_JBQSXG010000316.1:0-695 GCF_052378005.1 Psychrobacter sp. AOP31-B2-9 | reverse complement strand
CTAGATTACCGCAAACAAGTTCTTAAAAGCTTAGATGAGGGCATGACCTTTGCCGAAGCTGCTGTTTTCTATGATATCAGTCCAACGACCATACAGAAGTGGAAAAAGCGTCTTCACAGTAAAACCACTCGAGACATCACTCCCTACAAAATAGAGGATGAAGCCTTAGCTCAAGACGTCAAAGACCACCCTGACGATTATCATTATGAGCGAGCCCAGCGTTTTAATTGCAGTCCAACAGGCATTAGTAAAGCCTTAAAACGTATTGGTATTAGCAAAAAAAAAGACACTTGAGCATCCCAAATCTTGTCCACTAAAGCGGGCTCACTACCTAAAAAAACTTAACCACTACATCGCTCAAGGCTTTGCTATTGTCTACATGGATGAGAGTGGGTTTGAGAGTGAAACGATGCGTCCTTGTGGCTATGCACCCATCGGTAGCCCTTGCATTGACCGTTATAACTGGCAAGCCAAAGATAGAACCAACGTCATTGGTGCGCTCTATGGCAAAATGCTGTTTGCGCTCGATTGCTTAAAGACCAACATCAATAAAGAGGTTTTCTATCACTGGTGCAAATTCACGCTGATACCAAAGCTTAAGAGAAAATGCGTACTTGTCATGGATAATGCTGCTTTTCATAAAAATAAGCGTATTCAAAAACTACTGAATAGACATGGTCATCGTGTTCTATGGC
>NZ_JBQSXG010000315.1:0-710 GCF_052378005.1 Psychrobacter sp. AOP31-B2-9 | reverse complement strand
ATGCTCAAAGATGAACACTGGACAAGACTAAGACCTATCTTACTAGAGTTGAATATCTATGACAAAGGAAATCTTAGAAATACGGTTGAAGGTGTGTTGTATCGGATGCGCGTTGGTTGCCCTTGGCGTGACTTACCAGCGTACTTTGGCAAGCCCAATACCATCTATAAAGCTTACCAGCGCTGGTCTCGCAGTAATAAGCTGATTGCGCTTTTTACGTTACTGATCAAGGACGCAGACCTTGAATGGGTCTTTATCGATGGCACTCATATTAAAGCGCATCAGCACAGCAGTGGTGGCAATGAGAATGCGCAGGCTATTAGTAAAAGTGTTGCAGGACGCGCGACCAAGATTCATTTGGCAGTTGATGCTCATGGCAATCCACTCACTTTTATCTTGTCAGATGGTACAACCCACGATGTTAAAGTCGCTCCTGACTTAATAGACAAGGTTGATTTGAGCGATACAGAGGTTTTATGTGCCGATAAAGGCTATGATTCTGATGCGCTACGAGCCCATATTGAACAAGCAGGGACGTGTGATAACATCCCTCGGAAACGAAATACAAAGTCCTCTAACGACCATATGGACTGGAACTTGTACAAGGTACGCCACTTAGTAGAAAATGCTTTTGCTAAGCTAAAACAGTATAGGGCAGTTGCCACCAGATTTGATAAGCTCAAGCAGAGTTATGAGAATACGGTCGCTCT
>NZ_JBQSXG010000314.1:0-711 GCF_052378005.1 Psychrobacter sp. AOP31-B2-9 | reverse complement strand
TGGTAAATGACCTGAAGCATAATTATATAAAAACGCTGCTGTCAGTACAATTGTAATAGGTACCAATAACGCACCATAACCCACTTTGGCATACATAAATGCTCCTACCGCGCTCCCACCGCAAAAGCAATACCAAATAATCGCTTGAAACCCCAGTGTTGGCTTACTGATCGAGCGACCCGCTAGCCAATTACCTATTGCCGCACCCATGTCTGAGGTCAACCCTGTCAAGTGGGTGGTACGAATAACAGCGCCACTATAAGTAGCGACCATTACATTCTGCAAGCCGCACGCCATCGCAGCCGCTAACTGTCCTAAATAATCGTGCTGTTGGTATAGCCAATAGCTAATCACTAGTAATAGCGCTTCTATATATAGCGCTTTTCCATAACCTTTACCTAGTTTTAATGAGGCTTGTCCAATAACAAAACCGCTCAATATAGCACCTGCTAAAAAAGAAAGTAACAACGCACCAATATACAAAATACTGTGTACATCTAAATAAGCAATCGCCGATGCAAATAAGCTGACATTACCCGTGACATGCGAAACCGACAAATTAGCAAAACCCATCAATGCTGCCGTGTTGACACAGCCAGCACTAAAGGCAAGCACCGCACCACCCCACAATATCCACCTTGGTAATTTAGTTATCATATCTACTACCTAAAGACTGAACTAAAAACAGCACATAGTATAACTAAAAAAGGC
>NZ_JBQSXG010000313.1:0-727 GCF_052378005.1 Psychrobacter sp. AOP31-B2-9 | reverse complement strand
ATAACCACCATCGCATCCGCGACCAGATGAGCACTCTTTTTAGTCACTCGCTTCATCTTAACCAAACCTGTCTTTCGCTCTACCACTGTCACGATAGCTTGTTTGTGGTTTTTACCAATGATGGTGTCCGCTTCCCAATCACCGATGCGGGATCGCTCTTTTACTACATGAGGGCGCTCATGAATTGAGACCCTGTCATTAATACGCCCACGAGTCTCAGTGGTAAGCCTTTGACGATAGGGTTTGGCTTTGCGTCTTAAATATTGCCATAGCGTGCCGCCTTGCCTCTTATCCGTCCATAAGTAACGATAGATACTCATGTGACTGACTCCACTATGAACGCCTGCTATTTGCTCAGGACTCCACTGCAGTTTAAGCTTAGTCACGACCCAGTCCCAGACGTTTAAAATGATGGTGAAGGCATTATTTGCTCGCCTCGCTTTAGCGGTGTTGTCTGCATGCTTTGCTCGGTAGCCTCGTAGGCTTTTATTGCGTCTAAGCTCTCTTGATATGGTGCTGGGACTTCTGCCTAATGCCCCTGCTATAAATTTAATACTATGTTGTGCCCCTCTAAGGGCATAAATCTGATATCGTTCCTCTAGGCTTAGATGTGTATAGCTCATGGTTGCAATCTCACTTTGGCGGTGGATAGTAGCTTTGATGCTAGCGCATCTAGGCCTCTTTTTCACCTGCTCTTTGATATTGCACTTCATGTGTTAATCTAAGA
>NZ_JBQSXG010000312.1:0-727 GCF_052378005.1 Psychrobacter sp. AOP31-B2-9 | reverse complement strand
AATGTACCCCACAGCCCTACCATTTATCGTTATGAAATAAAGCTTTTGATGGTCGTCTACAATCATCTTTTCATAGTAGGCCAGTAGTTTAGGCATCGGCTCATTTAATTGCCATTGCGGGATAACGTGTTCTTTATGCATCCAGTCATATATCAGTGGCATATCGTCGGGGTATTGAATTTGCCTTAGTCCATATACTGTGTCCGCTATTTTTTTTTCATAATTATTTGGCAATATTTGCGATAGGTTTGGCATATCAAGCTCTCTTTATTATAGTAAGGCTATTGTAATGCTTTGGGTAGAAAGTCTTGGAACGCTATTTTTTTCTCTACTTGATAATATTCTTCACCCAATATTTGGTTGATGATGATCGAGTTTCTATAACATCCCATGCCGAGATCCGGCACAGAGATACCATGAGAATACAAGCCAACATTTTGCACAAAGATAGTTTCGTCATCATCTATGCTATAGTTCCGAGCGATTTGATAACGCCCCTCCGTGTCATCTCTATTGATTTTTTCAGAGATAGAATGGATAAATTCTGGTGTTTTATATTCGTAGCCTAGTGCTAAAATCAGTGCTTGGGTATCCATCTTAAATTCTTTATTTAAATCTAGATGATTCAGTTGCAAGGAGAGTGTCTGGTCATTTTTTTTCTCTACATCGTTCAAGCGTACGTTAATGAGCATGTTGACATTAATCGGACTTTTTTTCGCTTTGATAT
>NZ_JBQSXG010000311.1:0-742 GCF_052378005.1 Psychrobacter sp. AOP31-B2-9 | reverse complement strand
TGTATTTGGTATTGCACTTCATGTGTTAATCTAAGTATGTATTTTGGATAATAATTCTTTAATAATACGGATTTCGTGTTTATTGACGTTCTTATTTTCAAGACTACGCATCCTAACATCACTATTTTTATCAGGTAAATCGACCCATATTACTGCATTATCTTTATTCAACCCTTCTAATTTAGAATCCTTAAAGATAAATGGGGATGCGCTATTATAGAAATCTGCGGTTTTAGGATAATCTTTTAATTTACCATCATATACAGCGTTAGAAACAATCCGAGAAATCTGAGGGTGCATTCTATGCTGTGTATCGATCATGCTACCAAAACTTTCTTTTCCTCGACTCCTAATACTTTCTGCACTTTGACACAGACTTTTGAATAAAGAGAAATATTTAGAAAGGTTGCTAAAATGCTCAGCTTTAGAGGTTTTGTTTATGTCAGCATAGTTAAAATCAAGATCAAAAATGACGCCTTTTCTAAACCCTATATTTGACAGCTGCTCTATAACCAAGCCCATATCAAACCTACCAGGGTTTTTAATAATTTTTTGGACATCCTGTTCTGAAAATGCTGGAAGTTGCTTGTAGTCTCCAATAAGAACTCTTTTGCTGGATACTATCATTGGTGACACCAACTCGATACCCGATGTCTTGCCGCACTCTTCCATAACAGACACATCAAAATTGATATTATTCTCTATCAACTCTTCCATTAATTTAGAGTTAGAGGTTGTAAAT
>NZ_JBQSXG010000310.1:0-744 GCF_052378005.1 Psychrobacter sp. AOP31-B2-9 | reverse complement strand
CAAACTTTTGCACCTTAGTGGCTAGAGCGCTTTGAGAAAGCTTTTGAACATCAGGGTTGCTATGTGTCGCTAACCATGGATACTTCATAAAAGCACCTAATGTCGCACAAGTCAGTCTCATGCCGCCTTTATCTGGATGATGCTCATTGCGGGCCAACAGCCGAAACCCTTGAGCATTACCTTCGTATGCTAATAAGTCGAGTTTTTCATTAGTATTGAAATCTTGCAGCATCGTTTGATGTTCAGGTTTTACGAACCAGTCACGGATGGCATACTCACCTGCATGACCAAATGGTGGGTTGCCGATATCATGGGCAAGGCATGCTGCTTGTACAATGACGCCAACATCAGCTGGCGAGATACCTGTGGGTAAACCGCTGGCTAATTTATCATGAAGCTTTTCTGCTGCCATCATGGCTAAAGAGCGTCCAATACACGACACTTCAAGCGAGTGCGTTAGGCGAGTATGAATCCCTAGCTGATTGGTCAGCGGATGGACTTGGGTTTTTTGATTGAGCTGTCGAAAAGAATGCGAAAAAACAAGCCTATCATAGTCTTTATGAAACTGAGAACGGGTGCTTTTATTGGCGTTGAATTTTTTGGTAGTACCGAGGCGCTGTGAATTGAGGAGGTGCGACCATTGTGTGGTAGGAGATGACAAAGAGGTTGGTGTACTTAGCATATGCAATATCCGAAACCAAGGGAGCTTCTAGCATAGCAAAATAGTGACCTTGGTACAGCATA
>NZ_JBQSXG010000309.1:0-752 GCF_052378005.1 Psychrobacter sp. AOP31-B2-9 | reverse complement strand
TCGGCGTAAAAAATATTATCTGGGGTATTCGTACTACTGATGTGTCACAAGGCTCTTCAAAGATCACCGTTCACTTAAGCAAGTTGTGTGCAAAGCTTTCATATCATGTTCCAACAACGATTGTGTGTGCTGCCCATGTTGCAAAGGATTATCATGTAGGCATAGGCTACGATGAATCTAAAATGACGGTCATTGCTAATGGTTATGAGATTGATGCACTGACAGCA
The DNA here is from genome assembly GCF_052378005.1 of Psychrobacter sp. AOP31-B2-9. Classification (NCBI taxonomy): domain Bacteria; kingdom Pseudomonadati; phylum Pseudomonadota; class Gammaproteobacteria; order Moraxellales; family Moraxellaceae; genus Psychrobacter; species Psychrobacter sp. AOP31-B2-9. The sequence goes on along the minus strand of NZ_JBQSXG010000309.1, from coordinate 525 downwards.
ACGGATGCAGATGGCTTGGACATACGTCAACAACACGGTATATCTGCCGATGATATCGTTATTGGTTCTGTAGGCCGTTTTAATCCAGTTAAGAACCAAAAATTATTTGTAGATGTCGCGGCAATTTTAGTCAAAGACTATCCCAATATAAAATTTATGATGGTAGGACGAGACAATACAGCAGAGAATAAAGAGCTGCTATCTTGGATAGAAGACTATGGTCTCACAGATAATTTTAGGTTATTAGGTGAAAGAGGTGATGTACCCAAGTGTTTAAAAGCCATGGAAGTTTTTTGTTTACACTCAAAAACCGAAGGGTTTTCCAACGTAGTCGTTGAAGCGATATTATTGAATGTTTTTACTATAGCCACTGACGTTGGTGAAGTTGCAAGGCTGATTCCTGAAGAGCAAATTGTCAGTGTAGACAAGAATGACTATAGTACAAAGCTACAGCATGTTTTGAGTAGTGAATGTTTTCGTGATAAAGAAAAACTTAATGCTCTAAAAGAATCTTCTATTGCTAAA
>NZ_JBQSXG010000308.1:0-753 GCF_052378005.1 Psychrobacter sp. AOP31-B2-9 | reverse complement strand
AACAGAAGCTAAATCCACTACAGATAGAAAAAGAGTACTTACAGCCGATACGTTTTCAAGGTCAGCACTTTGATGTAGAAACAGGATTACATTACAACCGTTTCCGCTATTATGATCCTGATGTGGGAATGTTTACGACGAGAGATCCTGAGCAAGAATAAGTGAGTATCTGGGAGACACTCACCCGCAGCGCAAGACGCAGATCTGCGCTCGAGTATAGTGGTATCCAGGCAGACATGATGCTAAGCTAAAAAATTGGAATAATAGGTTGGATTCATTAAAGGAGTATCACCAAAATCATTGTGTAAACAAATTCGATTATTATGACGATAAGGGAAATAAAGAGTAACAATAACTCAATTAATATAGGACTTCTTATGAAAGATAAGGTATTGCAAGAATTACTAAATAAATATAAAGATCATCCTGACTTCTTAGGAATGAATCTTGATACACCAAATGATAAAGGTGCTGTTGATGATACGCCTTTACACATTGCGTCAAGAAGAGGAGATGTAGAAGATATAATTTTATTTATTAAATATGGTGCAGACATTAATCAAAAGGGTGACTTAGATAATACTCCTCTACATTTTGCAGCAATGACAAACAATCTTGAAGTTGCAAAGACTCTGCTTAATAACGGTGCTATTAAAAAAATTCGAAACGAATTTGATCAAACACCTTTAGAGGTAGCTAAGCTCAACACGATTGTTAATAAAGAATTAATAAATATTTTACAGTAGAGTGCTA
>NZ_JBQSXG010000307.1:0-800 GCF_052378005.1 Psychrobacter sp. AOP31-B2-9 | reverse complement strand
ATATTTTTTACCAATTTTTTCGGGAATACGCGGAGCGATAAAGATATTGGGAACGCTACAAGATGCTTGTACAGCCAATCCAGCATTACCAGTGGTAAACACTGCTTTTTTTGGCGTGTTTTTTTCGGTAGCAATTGCCGCAAAGCGGATAGGAAAGTCTTCTATTGCTTGACCATTCACTTTGGCGTTAATAAAATTTTTGAGCTTGATGCCTTCGATAAACCCTTGGTTGGACAAGGTGAAGTCTGTTAGCTCATTATCTGTGGTGGTGAGTGCTAAGTGCTCAAGCTGAACAGGTGTATAGCCGCTAGCATATAGGCTACCCACTAAGCTACCGACGCTGGTGCCAACGATTAGCGTGGGTGTAATACCATTCTCTTCTAATGCCTTAATGACGCCTACATGAGCAAAGCCTTTAGCACCGCCACCGCCTAATACGAGTGCCACACTCAGTGGCTTTATCTCAGGTGCGTCAGGCGTCTCAGATGTTATAGTGGCTGGCGCTAGGGTGCTACAAGCGCTGACAGCCACTCCTAAGATGGATAGAGTGCTCATCCGCATGAGTAACAGGCGATGGCTGTATGCAGAGCGAAGCGCAGTTATCAGCATAAAAAAAACCTTATATAATTGTCATAATATAGAAAAGAAGGCATTTGGGTATATTGAACATTTAAACATCATAGCCTTATAATCTTGACGATAGTCGATTTCATTTAAAAGTAATATAGGGCATGTTGAATATTCAAATGTGGTGCTGGCAGTGACTATTTTTTAGACAATATGCAGTGAAATTTTTGATA
>NZ_JBQSXG010000306.1:0-809 GCF_052378005.1 Psychrobacter sp. AOP31-B2-9 | reverse complement strand
CAAGCTACTACGATTGGCTAAGTCGTGACATCAGCGAACAGCAGGTACACCGCAATCAGTGCGAGCTACTAGTTAAAGCCGCTCACAGTGAAATGAAAGAACGTTATGGCGTAGATCGATTGCATGCTCATCTAAGCAAACAAGGCCACAACATTAGCCTGTATATGGTAAGAAGCATCAAAGAGGAACACGGCATCAAATGCCGTCGTCATAAGCGCTTTAAAGTCACTACTGACTCAAACCACAACAAGCTGGTCTATGACAATGTTTTAGATCAGAGGTTTGACGCTAAGCGTCCTAACGAAGCATGGGTCAGCGACATTACCTATATCTGGACTGCTGAGGGCTGGTTATATTTAGCTGGAGTGAAAGATTTATACACCAAAGAGCTTGTCGGCTACGCTATCAATAAGCGCATGACCGCTGATTTAGTATGCCGTGCACTCAATATGGCAATCAAGAACAAACGACCTACTCAAGGACTGATTGTTCATTCAGATAGAGGTAGCCAATATTGTAGCCATGCGTACCATAAGATTATCGAGCAGCATAAGTTTACAGGCTCAATGAGCGGCAAAGGTAATTGCTATGACAACGCACCTATAGAAAGCTTCTGGGGCGTCTTGAAGAATGAACTAGTATATCATCAAGATTATAAAACGAGGTTTGCAGCCACTAGCGATATCATTGGGTATATTGAGCTGTATTATAATCAGACTAGGATTCAAAAGGGCTTGGGCTATCGAGCGCCAAGACAGGTGTGGTTTGACTACTATCGTCAGGCTGCGTAATTAAAATCTCCCAAGTTT
>NZ_JBQSXG010000305.1:0-812 GCF_052378005.1 Psychrobacter sp. AOP31-B2-9 | reverse complement strand
GCTTTCCGATACCCGTCTGTCATTATGGACGCGCTTATCGGCATAAAAACTATCAAGACTTAGCGGCTTTTAGCTACTGTGCGGCTAAGCAAGAGAGGTACTATGGCTTTGAAGGCCATTTGCTTGTTAATTTATCTGGCATGATTAAAGGCTTTACCGTTGCCCCTGCCAATGTTGATGAAAGAGCGGTTGCCCCAGAAATCACCACTCATATTCATGGGCTACTTGGCGCTGATAAAGGGTATATCAGCCCTAGTCTGACATCGTACTACGACGCTCAAGGCGTGGATTTACAAACGCCACTCAGAGCTAATATGAAAGAGGATAGACCCAAACCTGTGATAAGACGGCTAATGAAAGCTCGCCGTATCGTTGAAACAGTCATTGGTCAGCTATCAGAACGATTTAATATACAAAGAGTGCGAGCAAGAGATTTATGGCATTTGTCTCATCGATTGATTCGTAAGATTCTGTCGCATAATCTGTGCTTTGTACTCAACAAAAAACTTGGTAATCCGCCTCTTCAGTTTGATTTGCTTATTTCAAGTTGAGAGTGGGGTACATTAAAATAGCAAATACTGAGTGAGTTGATGTGAGAATTTTGTGACCTTTGTGACCTTTGTGACCTTTGTGACCTTTGTGACCTTTGTGACCTTTGTGACCTATGTGACTTACGTGACAGCGAAAAGCATAGCCATCGCTTGTTTTTGATAACTGTATAGGGTGTTTGTGACTATTATGAATAGGCAGGATTGTTTAAAGGTCGGTGTTCATTGGTCCATTGTTTGGGAAAGCTTCCATATAAACGTTTA
>NZ_JBQSXG010000304.1:0-813 GCF_052378005.1 Psychrobacter sp. AOP31-B2-9 | reverse complement strand
CAAAAAAGTGGTAGCGCCCCAAAGGCGCCGGCAGATGGCTTGTCACTATATTGAAGATCGTAGCATTAGCATACGCCGTGCTTGCCGTATCTTTAACATCAGCGTCACCTGTTATTATCACAAGTCGGTGGTAACAGATGAGAACCAGCAAATAGCGGACTTACTTATCAAACTGACTGATGAGAACAAGAACTGGGGCTTTGGCTTGTGCTTTTTAACCTTGCGTAATGTGCTAGGACTGCCGTACAACCATAAGCGGGTATATCGCATCTACTGCGAGCTTGAACTCAACCTTAGAATCAAGCCTAAGCGTCGCATTAAACGTGCTAAACCAATACCATTAGCAGTACCTGATAGGATTAACCAAAGCTGGAGCATGGACTTTATGCACGACGGCTTAACTGATGGCCGTGGCTTTAGACTGTTCAATGTCATTGATGATTACAACCGTGAGGCACTCACCGTTGAAGTCGACTTCTCGCTACCGGCCGGGAGGGTCATACGCAGTCTTAATCAGCTTATTGAGTACCGAGGCAAACCTGTGCAGATAAGATGCGATAACGGCCCTGAATACATCAGCAATGCGCTCAAAGACTGGGCTGAGCAGCAAGGCATCATCTTAAGCTATATTGAACCTGGCAATCCACAGCAAAATGCGTATGTAGAGCGCTTTAACAGAACCATGAGATATGATTGGTTAAATCAGGAGCTGTTTGATAATCTAGAGCAGGTACGCGCACAAGCAGAAAACTGGTTATACCATTATAATCATAAGCGCCCAAACATGGGCAATGGCGGTTTTACACCGATACA
>NZ_JBQSXG010000303.1:0-842 GCF_052378005.1 Psychrobacter sp. AOP31-B2-9 | reverse complement strand
GGCAAGCAGCAAACTGATGATAGTAGTGCTCAAACGGCACTGACGCATACTGCTAGCAACATCGGTGCGATTGACGGTAACGTCATCATCAATGCTGGTGGTACTTACCAACAGACGGGCAGTAGTATTGTCGCGGGTATGGGTGCAGATAGTAGTGAAGATGTCAATGACGCCCTTGATAACAGCAGTCGCGGCAACACCGTTATCCGTGCCCAAGACATCAATATCGATAACGTCATGGATGTCTATACCAATCAAAGCGAGCAGAAGTTTAAGCAAAGTGGTCTGACCGTGTCCCTCTCAAACAGCCTCATTGACAGCGCCAAGAGTATCGACAACCTCATTGATGCTGGTGGTAATACAGGTAGCACCCGCATGAAAGGCATGGCAGGCGTCGCTGCTGGTCTTAAGACAAAAGCCTTAGCTCAGCAAGGATCAGATGTATTAAGTATGCTACAAGAAGGTGGCAAGCTACAAGACATAGGCAGCACTCGTATACAGGCCACCATTGGCTCATCAAAAAGTGAGTCCAATAGCAGCAGCTACACCGAGGTAAACCAAGGATCCAGCATTACCACTAATAACCTTGCCTTGATCGCTACAGGGGCAGGCACAGATAGCAATATCAACATAAACGGTAGCAACTTAAACGTTACCAATGACGCCCTATTTCAAGCCGACAATGACCTGACTATCAATGGTGTCGCGCAAAACAGCAATACTCGTAGTGATAATAAGAGCTCAAGTACCGCCATCGGTGCCTATGCAGCTACCAACCCAGGTAAAGGTGCTAGCTACGGCATCACTGCTAGTGCGAGTCGTGCAAAAGGCTATGCTAACAG
>NZ_JBQSXG010000302.1:0-842 GCF_052378005.1 Psychrobacter sp. AOP31-B2-9 | reverse complement strand
CTAGGGCGTGTCATCAATTAGCATAGATATTTCAGAATAAGCTATACTTAGATCGTATTTAGGAATTTGAGCTCAATGACTATGACAAGACGACATGCCCTACGTGATGACCAATGGGAGAGAATTAAAGACATTCTACCTGGTAAACCAAGTGACGTTGGTGTTACTGCAAAGGATAACCGCTTGTTCGTAGAAGCGGTTCTGTACCGTTACAAGACCGGCATACCTTGGCGTGACCTACCTGAACGCTTTGGCGACTTCAGAGTGATTCATACTCGTTTTAGTCGCTGGTCAAAAAAAGGCGTATGGGAGCAGGTTTTTAATCAACTCTCTGAACAATCCGATGACGAATATGCCATGCTAGATGCCACGATTGTTAAAGCCCACCAGCACAGTGCTGGAAAAAAAGGGATCAAGCCATTGGACGCAGCAAAGGTGGACTGACGACTAAAATACATACTCGAACAGATGCATTAGGCAATCCTACTGGCTTTTATCTAACAGGTGGGGCAGCTCATGACCTGTGTGGCTCAGATGAATTGCTTGATGTCAGTATTAGCCAAACGTGGCTTGCCGATAAAGCTTACGATGCTGATGCCCGCGTTATTGAACCGATTAAAGCAGTGCAAGGTAATGCAGTTATACCATCTAAGTGTCATCGGCTGCAGCCAAGAGACTTCGATAAAGAGCTTTATAAAGCGAGGCACCTAATAGAGAACTTCTTTGCCAAGATTAAGCAGTATCGTGCGATTGCCACTCGCTATGATAAGTTAGCCAGTCATTTCCTTAGTGCCATTCACTTAGTTTCTTGTGTCGTTTGGCTTAATTGATGACACGCCCTA
>NZ_JBQSXG010000301.1:0-845 GCF_052378005.1 Psychrobacter sp. AOP31-B2-9 | reverse complement strand
TAGGGCGTGTCCCTAATCTGGAAAAGTAAGTATAAAGCCTTTAAAATAAAGAGACTATTTACCACATGGCTCTCTAAATTATGGCAAGAACAGTGCTCAATGATAATACATGGGAACAACTCCAAAGTACTATGAAGGCTCATGGCTGTCATACCTGGAAAAATGACAGACAAGTCATGGAAGCCATATTATGGAAACTTCGTACAGGAGCCCCATGGCGTGATATACCGAGTGAGCTATGTCCATGGAAAACCGCCTATAATCGCTTTAACAGGTTGTCAAAAAAAGGCTTATGGGAGCAATTTTTTTTGACCTACGAGCAAGTATTGATGAAGAATGGGTATTCGCAGACGGAAGCTACATCCGCTGTCATCAGCATTCAAGCGGCGCCAGACGAGGAGAGCTTCGAGCCACTGGAAAATCTCGAGGTGGAACAACCACCAAGATTCATCTCGCCGTCGACTCGCATGGAAACCCGATTGATTTTAAAATCACTGGGGGTGACGTCCACGACAGCCAAGCGGTAGATGACATCATAGAGATGTTAACGGATGCGACCTACTTCATTGCTGATAAAGCTTATGATTCTGAAACCATTAGAAACAGGCTAAAGCAAGACAATATAAGCCCTGTCATCCCTAAAAGAAGAAATGCTAAACAACCAGATGTAGCGTTTGATCATTATTTATATAAGCTACGACACTTAGTTGAAAACACGTTTGCAAGGCTAAAGCAGTTCCGTAGTATTGCGACTCGATACGAGAAATTGGCTCGTAATTATAAGTCTATGCTGTATCTAGCTTGTACTATGATTCATTGCAAACTGAATTAGGGACACGCCCTAG
>NZ_JBQSXG010000300.1:0-866 GCF_052378005.1 Psychrobacter sp. AOP31-B2-9 | reverse complement strand
TAGGGGCTGTATAGAATTCAAATCAGCGGCAGCCAGATAAAGACACAAGCGAGAATTACGGCAGCCTCATAGCTGGCTTTAAGCTTATCATAGCGTGTAGCAATGCCTCTGAAGTGTTTTAACCTAGCAAAGGCGTTTTCTACTAAATGGCGACAACGATATAAGTACCAATCTAGCGTATCGTTATTGCTTTTAGAGTTGGACTTAACGGGTATTACTGACTCAGCACAATGTTCAAAGATACAATCTCTTATGTCGCTACTATCATAGCCTCTGTCTGCTACAACAGCCTTAGTCTCTTTTTTGATGGTACTTTTAATTAAAGCGTTGGCCATTTTAGAATCATGTACTTGGCCTCCTGTCAGCGCCACATGAACAGGGTTACCACAAGCATCAACCATGAGATGTAACTTGCTGCTATTGCCAGCAACGCTGGTGCCGATGGCTTCATCACGACAACTGGCAGCGCCTGTACTGTGCTGATGTGCTTTTACCACGCTACCATCTATAAATAACCATTCACTATCGTAGTCTGCTGTCATTATGGACATCAGTTGTTGCCATTTACCCGTTTTACGCCAATAGCGGTATTGATGATATACGGTAGACCACTTGCCAAAGCAGGTTGGTAAGTCGCGCCATGGACAGCCAATACGTATGCGGTACAACATCGCTTCGACTGTTCGCCTTAGATTGGGCTTGTTATATATGTTAATTTGTCGCAATATATCAGACAGCTTTTGCCATTGTTCATCAGTGAGCATGGTACGAGCCATAAGTAACGCCTTTTCTCTTTGTTGTGGTAAACAAGAGTGTAAGGCGTTGCTTATTTTTTTCAACTATTTCCCAATTCTATACAGCCCCTA
>NZ_JBQSXG010000299.1:0-866 GCF_052378005.1 Psychrobacter sp. AOP31-B2-9 | reverse complement strand
ACAATATGGAGTCGAGCCAATCTGTAGAGTATTACCGATTGCTCCATCCACATACTATCGTGCTAAAGAGCTAGAAGAAAATCCTGAAAAGCGTTCACAGCGTAGCCAGCATGACGACTTCTATCTTAATGAGATTAAACGTATTTGGAAGGACAGCAAATGCCGTTATGGTGCTCGTAAAGTCTGGAAACAGTTGAAATACGAAGGTGTACATCCTGCACGTTGCACTGTAGAGCGGTTAATGCGTCAGCATGGTATGCAGGGTATTTGGCGAGGTAAGGGTAAGGTAACCACTAAGTCTCGTGATGATCAAAAGCGTGCTGATGATTTAGTTAATCGTAACTTTAATGCCCATCGCCCTAACCAGCTATGGGTTGCTGACTTTACTTACGTTAAAACATTGAGTGGTTGGGTCTATACTGCCTTTATCATTGATGTGTTTGCTCGCGCTATCGTTGGTTGGAAAGTATCAAATCGTATGAACACGGATATGGTGATGGCAGCGTTAAATCAAGCCATTGCAAACAGAAATAACCCAAAAGATGTGATTCATCATAGTGATCGCGGCGTTCAGTACTTATCCATTCGCTATACTAATAAGATGGCTGATTCTGGCGTTATTGCATCTGTTGGTACAACCGGTGATTCATACGATAATGCATTGGCTGAAACGGTTAACGGGCTTTATAAAACAGAGGTGATTGAATATTTAAAACAGCAGTGGCAAGGTGTGAGCGATGTTGAATTAGCAACCCTTGAATGGGTCGATTGGTTTAACAAAACTCGCATTCATAGTACGATTGGTTATGTGTCGCCTTTTGAGTTTGAGAGACGATACTATGATAGTCTTACTGAGTCAGACAAAG
>NZ_JBQSXG010000298.1:0-895 GCF_052378005.1 Psychrobacter sp. AOP31-B2-9 | reverse complement strand
CTTTGGTAATACTCCAGTCCCAAATGCTAATAATCCAAAAGCATTGAAGGACTACCAAGACAAACTAGATAGGAGGAGTTATTTGTTAAATGCGGCAAGCATTCATCTCACGAGAGAAATTCGAAAAATATGGATGCCAAACCCTAACAGACCAGAAGCCGATAAACTAAGAGTAACAGCTGATGGTCAGTACTTGAAAGTTGTTGTAGAAGACGATATGGGTGTCGATATTGAGTTAGATCAACGATCAGAGGGTTTTCAATGGCTTGTGTCGTTTTTTATAATTTTCTTTGCAGAAGCTGCGGATAAACATAAAAATGCTATTCTTCTTCTAGATGAACCAGGCATGAGCCTTCATGCTTTGAAGCAACGAGATTTTAGAACAACAATATCAAGATTAGCGGAACAAAACCAAACTATCTATACCACTCACTCTCCATTTCTAGTAGGGCCTGATGAACTAAATATTGTCAAAGTTGTGGAAATGAAAGATCGTAGTGATGGTACTAAAGTACATAATACAATTAATTCAAGCGATCCAGCGGCTCTTCTCCCTCTCCAAGAAGCATTAGGATACGATTTGGCTCAAAGCTTATTTACGCAAAAGAAGAATCTAATTTTAGAGGGGCTAACAGATTACTGGTATATAGAGGCAGCGTCAGCACTTTTACGCGCAAAAAAAATAGCTGACTTGAACGATAAAATCTCTCTAGTTTTCGCTAATACAGCTGGCAAAGTAGTCTACTACGCCACCATACTACATGCTCAAAATTTGAAAATTGCAGCTTTACTTGATTCTGATAGTGCTGGAAATCAGGCAGCTACTCAAGATAGCTTGGTATATACTCTAGGTAACCCCAATTCGGGATAAGGGCTCAAAAAAAAGATAAAAAAA
>NZ_JBQSXG010000297.1:0-943 GCF_052378005.1 Psychrobacter sp. AOP31-B2-9 | reverse complement strand
TATACTAACCCAAAGAAGGAAAATAGTATGACCAACAAACGCAACCAATATACCCGAGAATTTAAATTAGAAGCGATTAGCTTAGTCACTGATCACAACCGCACCATACCTGATGTGGCAAGCTCACTGGGTATTGGCAAATCTACCCTGCAGAAATGGCTGAGTCAGTACCGTCAAGAAATGAGTGGCCAAGTGCCTAAAGTCGGCAACGCTTTAACGGATGAACAGCGCGAGCTTCAAGAATTGCGTAAGCAGGTTAAGCGGCTGACTATGGAGCGCGACATATTAAAAAAGGCTTCTGCTCTGCTGGCCTTGGACAGCCTGAACGGCTATCGCTGATAAGCAAGCTTGCAGAGCAAGACAAACGGGCCAGTAAAAGCCTTTTATGCAAGTTGTTTGGGGTATTGAGGAGCAGTTACTACTATGGACTAAAGCCCAAGCCCATCAGCCTTGAAGCCGTCAAAACTAAAGCATTAGTCCGCCAAATATTTAACGACTCAAAGCGCTCAGCAGGCGCTCGCAGCATTGCCGCTATACTAATGAATGAACACGGCATCAAGCTGACCCGTTATATGGTAGGTAAACTTATGAGCAGCATGGGGCTTAAAAGCTGTCAGTTAAAGACGCATAAATACAAGCACTGTGATGAAGAACACAAAGCTCATGACAACATACTGAACCGTAACTTTAGCCCCACATCGCCCAATCATGTCTGGACAGGTGATGTCACTTATGTTCGCATTAAAGGCGGCTGGTGCTACCTAGCTATCGTTTTAGATTTATATGCTCGTCGTATTGTTGGCTTTGCTGTATCAGATTCGCCTGACAGTATGCTGACAACCAAAGCGCTGCAGATGGCGTATCAGTCGCGCTTAAAGCCAAGTGGGGTGTTGTTTCACTCTGATCAAGGCACCCATTACACTAGCAAGAAGTTTGCTGAATC
>NZ_JBQSXG010000296.1:0-950 GCF_052378005.1 Psychrobacter sp. AOP31-B2-9 | reverse complement strand
TTGAACCGACCCCCATAAGTTGGACACAACTTATGGGGGTATTTTTATGCGTTACGATCTAGACTTTAAGATGCAAGTCATCGCATACTATGAGCAAGGACATACCGGACTTGCCACAAGTGAGAAGTTTAAAATAGATCCAAAACTTGTACGTACATGGGTCAAGCAATATCAAAGCGGTGGTATAGAGGCTATCAAGCCAAAGACAAATAAGGCCAAATACAGCAGTGAATTTAAATACAAAGTGATAACCACCATGCTTAAGGAAGGATTAAGTCAATCCGAGGTCGCTTTAACATTTAACATCAGCTCACCGGCATTAATCAGTCATTGGCACAAAGCTTATAGGCTCCACGGTATGTCTGGACTAATATCCAAACCTAAAGGTAGAGTCGTCATGAGTAAGCCATATATCACAGACAAACCAGATGATGAAAAGAGCTTAGCAGAACTAAAGCGTGAGAATGAATACCTACGTGCAGAGGTTGCCTATCTAAAAAAGCTCGATGCCTTGCTCAAAGCGGAGGAACAAGCAGGCAAAAAGCAAGGCTCATCGAAGCACTGAGACAAGACCACCCTTTATCTGCTTTGCTAAACATCGCTAAGATGGCTAAAAGTGTCTTTTACTACCATAGGTGCCAGTTTGACGTCAAAGACAAATATGCAGACTTAAAACAGCGTATTACTGAGCTGTACCATCAGCACAAAGGCAGGTACGGCTATCGTAGAATAACGGCCATGCTAAAGCAGCTAGGTTATTATCACAACCACAAACTAGTTGCCAAGCTTATGCGTCATCTAAACTTAAGTGCACGGATTCGAAGGCAAAGGTACCGTTCTTATAAAGGCGTACAAGGCAAGATTGCAAAGAACCACTTAAAGCGTCAGTTTAATGCAGATAAACCAAACATACGCTGGCTGACTGATATTACTGAGTTTAAGGTGGGTGA
>NZ_JBQSXG010000295.1:0-959 GCF_052378005.1 Psychrobacter sp. AOP31-B2-9 | reverse complement strand
ACTGGTGAAGAAAAAGTATTGCGAGGGGTAGAGGCTAATGAAGGTGATGCTAGAAATATTAGAGTAATGGGTCCTGTGAGCGTAAAACGTTGGCACAAAGAACCCAATCCGCCTCTTATTAATAATAATGTTAGAATAAACCAAAATGGAGATACTACAGCAAGATGCGTTGCTAATTCTACAACTCCCTTGTCATAAAACTTAACATATTACTATCTCCTAAGATCACATAATTATGATGTTTTGAATGAGCAGTTATTCTGTTTAGACAATCCCAGTAAATTATTAGTATAATCATTCTGATTTCTCAACAAAAAACTACTGTAGCCCACTATGACTTTAAAGTCTTTATTCGTATCTTTGCTTATCTTACCTCTATTTTCTATTACGGCCTGCGCCAAAACGCCTGCTACCTCGGTAGACAGTAATGGCATACCGCAAACTCGTAGTGATCTAACGGATGCTGAACAACAGCAACTAAATGACTTTTTAGCCACGCAAAAGACTAACATGCGCTTTATCGAAGGTGGTAGTTATGAGATGGGGGACTTCGGTCCTAAGTTGGACTGGACAGAAGGCATGCCAATCTCTAGCAATGGTGATAATAAAACCTTGCACAATGTCACCCTAGATAGCTTCAGTATGAATGCCTACAAGGCAACTTATGGTGATTTCGATATCTATAGTATGGCGACAGGACAGCCACAAGAGGGAATGCAAGAGTCTGTGATAGAACTGCATCAGCCCGATGCCGCTGCTGGTATCAATTGGCAAATAGCCCAAAATTACTGTCAATGGCTCGGGGAGCAGCTAAATGTACCGATGAATCTACCGACTGAGGCGCAATGGGAGTATGCGGCTCGTAATCGTGGTCAGTATGTGCTATTTCCAACCGATACAGGAGATATAGACGATGGACGTAATGTATGGACTTTTGAGCAAAAACAGGAGATAAGAAA
>NZ_JBQSXG010000294.1:0-959 GCF_052378005.1 Psychrobacter sp. AOP31-B2-9 | reverse complement strand
GCTTTTGGATCAGGATGTATGAAAATACAACCTGATAGTATTGAGCCTATTCCTAATACTTTTACAAGCATAGAAGATTCTTTGTCTTCAAATTTAGATAGTGGCAATTCAATCGAAAACACTCCTATTTATAATATTAATGAACTTACTGCAGGATTCATAAAACCAATAAAAAAAGATAATAAATTAACTTTTATTGACAAGTTCATTGATGGCAAATTCAAAGATATTGATTATTTAGACCGAAAGATTGAAATCAGCAATTGTAACGATCTAATAACCTATGATCTAAGAGAGACATCAAACATTGCAAATAGTGATCGAAATATATTATTAACAAGAAAAAGAGCTTGTATTCTAATCAAAGATATCACTAATGACTCAAATATTATTGCATTGAATGACAAATATAAAAATAGCAAATTTATACCTATAACAGATAAGCATTTAAAAAAAATAGTAGATAGTATTCCTTCTAGAATTTCTGAAAATCGAAACGTCGACTGTTCTATTGATCAGTACGACAATGTTGCTTGTGTGGACGAATACGAGCCTAAAGAGTATTCCATGTATATTAATCAAGTAGCTATTCATAATAATAAAAACTACTACTTCATCACGGTCAATACCTCAGTACCAACTTACTATTACTTGACAACCATTGACGGTGATAAAGTAGATAGTCAGTGGATTTACTATTAATAATCTGATAGTAGTGCTACTGATTTAAAAAATTTATCCACTATAGATTTACTAATTAATTTCTTAGATTAACATACCAAGTGCAACGCTAAATTATATTATAGAACACCTGATTGGGCGTTTTAAACCCTAAGCGTTTTCTTGGTCTGCTGTTTAGTTTATTCTCAATGTCCTGTATCTCATTATCAGAGACTTGTCTAAAGTCACAACCCTTAGGCAAGAACTCTCTGATTAAGCCGTTGGTATTCTCGTTGGTT
>NZ_JBQSXG010000293.1:0-960 GCF_052378005.1 Psychrobacter sp. AOP31-B2-9 | reverse complement strand
ATTGTTTACTTTATTTGAAACGCAAAAGAATGATACATCAACTACGCACATAAATACTCCATGCAAATTACATCTACTTTATTCATTAACATCGTTAAAGTAAAATAAATTTTATATTGGATTTATGATATGCCGAATCTGGAAGTAAATGCTTATGAGCTCATACTATTGTCAGGCTGCATCATGCTTTTCATTGCCAGCATTTCTGCAGCATTTAATAACAGTTTTGACGACTTTTCATGGAAGCACATCACCACATGGTTATTTGTCCTAGGTAGTTTACTAACGCTTATTGGATATGTTGGTTATAAAGTCTACGCTTATTATCATCCTTATGCGTGGCTGGATTAACATAAAAAGCAGCTTAATTTTCCTTAAGTAACCGTTGATAGTGTTATTAATGTATTTTGCTGATAAAATATTACTTGTTCAGGACGAAAATAATTTTCGACTGACAAAGATTAGGTGCTATCAAACATACACTATAAAACCAATCAAAATATTAAAGGAAAATTCTGTGAAAAAACTTCTAGCTTCGACCGCTATGCTTGCCACTCTTGCTCTAGCGGGCTGCACATCAACAGGTGCTGGCACGACTACAGGCACTACTGCTAGCACAGCCATGACAACTGCAAGTAGTCTTGGCATGAGTGTCCTGACATCAGCAGTAGATACAAAATGTCGTACCGCAATCGAAGAACAAAGCGCATGGGGTATTGCTAGTCTTGCTATGACTGATACACAGCAAGAAACCTTCAAAACTAACGTTTGTGGTTGTGTCACTGAGCAAGCATCAGAAGATGTAACTATCGTTGAATTAGGCAATGCTGCTATAGATTCAAGCTATCGCACTGAATTGGTCGCCAACGTCGTTGCTGACTCTATACAAAGCTGTTATACCAGCTTCGTTCAATAATTGTGTGTTAATAGTTTATAACAGGTAATAAAAAAGGCCAGATT
>NZ_JBQSXG010000292.1:0-969 GCF_052378005.1 Psychrobacter sp. AOP31-B2-9 | reverse complement strand
TAAGCGTGGCTACAGTACTGACTGCCTCTATCAGAATGCACAATTAGCCCTTGGCTTGGTCGTTTATTCTTGATTGCCATATTGAGTGCACGGCATACTAAATCTGCTGTCATGCGCTTATTAATGGCGTAGCCGACCAGCTCTTTGGTGTATAAATCTTTTACTCCTGCTAAGTATAGCCAACCCTCGCTTGTCCAGATATAGGTGATATCACTGACCCAAGACTCATTAGGACGCTTAGCATCAAACTGCTGATCGAGCACGTTTGGATAAACCATTTTATTATGGTTTGAGTCCGTGGTGACCTTAAAGCGTTTGTGGCGACGGCATTTGATGCCATGTTCTTCTTTGATACGTCTGACCATGTACAAGCTAATGTCATGGCCTTGCTCTATTAGCTTTGCATGCAGTCGCTCAACACCATAGCGCTCACGAGTTTCACTGTGAGCGGCTCTAACCAGTAGCTCAGACTGGTTACGATGTATCTGTTGGTCGCTGATATCGCGATTTATCCAGTCGTAATAGCTTGATGGCTTAACCCTTAATACACGGCACATAGAGACGATACTAAAGGCCTGTCTATTAGTTTTTATAAAGGCGTACTTCACTAACTGTTTTTCGCAAAGTACGCCGTGGCCTTTTTTAGGATCTCTCGTTCCTCTTCAGCCACTTTAAGCTGCCGCTTGAGCTGCTTTATTTCCTGAATAGCTGCCATAAGCTCAGGATCATATTGTTCTGTGCCGACAAGTTTGCCTTGATTGGCTTTATTGTTCCAATTAGATAACGTTTGCATCGCTATGCCAAGCTGCTTTGCGGTCGCTGAGATGTTGCCGTTATTGTCTGCTATCTTCTTAACGGCTTCTGCTTTAAATTGGGTGCTATAAGTTCTGATCTTCTTGGTCATGGTAAACTCCTCATCGAGTCGTTAGTTTACCAAGTTTATCTCTACGGTTTCTTCAGCATAGCTCA
>NZ_JBQSXG010000291.1:0-986 GCF_052378005.1 Psychrobacter sp. AOP31-B2-9 | reverse complement strand
CTAAAATAGTACAGTTGGTAGACTCATTGTTAATATCCACGTGTGTAAAACAGGCTTCTTTAAAAGAATGTAATGATTAAGATGTTATTTTATTAACCGAATCTATCTCAACAGTAGTCTAATAGTTTTACTTAGACAATTAACCAAAATTATTAGTATAATCATTCTTATTTCTCAACAAAACCTCACTGTAGCCCACTATGACTTTAAAGCCTTTATTCGTATCATTGTTTATCTTACCTCTATTTTCTATTACGGCCTGCGCCAAAACGCCTGCTACCTCGGTAGACAGTAATGGCATACCGCAAACTCGTAGCGATCTAACAGATGAAGAACAGCAGCAATTAGCAGACTTTGTCGCTGAGCAAAAGTCAAACATGCGCTTTATAGAAGGTGGTAGCTATGAGATGGGTGATTTTGGTCCAAAGCTTGACTGGACTGGCGGCATGCCAATCTCAAGCGGTGGTGACAATAAATCATTGCATCCTGTGACGCTAGATAGCTTTAGTATGAATGCCTACAAGGCAACGTTTGGTGACTTTGATATTTATAGTATGGTAACGGGTCAGCCCAAAGAAGGTATGCAAGAATCTGCCGAGACAGTACGCCAATCTAACGCTGCTGCTGGTATCGACTGGCAAACAGCTCAGCACTACTGTCAATGGCTTGGAGACCAGCTAAATGTACCGATGAATCTGCCAACTGAGGCACAGTGGGAGTATGCAGCACGCAATCGTGGACAGTACATCTTGTTCCCTACAGACAATGGAGAGGTTGATGATGGTCGTAACGTGTGGACATTTGCACAAATACAAGAAATAAGGAGTAAGTACAATACTAGCCTTGCTGTACCGATAGTAGGTCTATATCCGCCCAATCCGTTGGGATTATACGATATGATCAACCAAAACTATGAATGGGTGAGTGACTGGTATGATGCTGAGTATTATGCTAATAGTCCTGAGCATAACCCACAAGGTCCATTG
>NZ_JBQSXG010000290.1:0-1014 GCF_052378005.1 Psychrobacter sp. AOP31-B2-9 | reverse complement strand
AAACATAAGGAATGATGATGAAAGATTTATTTGATTTAACTGGTAAGATTGCTCTAGTGACTGGTGCTAGCCGTGGTATTGGTGAGTCGATTGCACGTTTGCTTGCCTCAAGAGGTGCGCATGTGATTGTCTCTAGTCGTAAGATTCACGCCTGTCAAGCAGTAGCTGATAGCATCATTGCTGAGGGTCATAAAGCCAGCGCCTTTGCTTGCCATGTGGGTGATATGGATCAGATTAACGCTGTTTTTGAGCATATCAAAAGCGAGTTTGGTCAAATCGATATCCTAGTGAATAATGCCGCTGCAAATCCTTATTACGGCCATATCTTAGATACGGATTTAGCCGCTTTTGATAAGACTGTGGAAGTAAATATTCGCGGTTATTTCTTTATGTCGACTGCTGCTGGCAAAATGATGCGCGAGCAGGGTGGTGGGGTGATCTTGAATACCGCATCGGTTAACGGTTTGGTCGCAGGTGACAAGCAAGGTATTTATTCAATTACCAAAGCAGCCGTCATCAGTATGACCAAAGCCTTTGCAAAAGAATGCGGCCCATTAAACATTCGAGTCAATGCGCTCTTACCAGGATTAACCGATACTAAGTTTGCCTCAGCTTTGACCACCAATGATACCGTGTTAAAAATGGCATTACATGCGATACCTCTAGGGCGTGTGGCTGACCCAGATGAAATGGCTGGTACGGTATTGTATTTAGTCTCTGATGCTTCGAGTTATACCACAGGTGCAACAATCGTTGTGGATGGCGGTATGCTGGCTTAATCAGTCAGCTATCGAAGATAAGCTTAAAAAAAGTTGCTGTTAAAAACCGCAAGTAACAACCGAATATAAGAGCCGCATATAAAAACTGCAAGTAAGAACCGCATAAGATTAGTTTCTATGCGGTTTTTTTTGATTTAGTTTTGTGATGAAATATCTAAGTAACCTTGGTTTTGCACTAATAAATGGCTAATTTTAAATGAGCATCAGCTCTATAGTGGCATAATAAATATGCTAG
>NZ_JBQSXG010000289.1:0-1023 GCF_052378005.1 Psychrobacter sp. AOP31-B2-9 | reverse complement strand
TTTTCGCTAAAGGAATTTACATGAAAAGACAATATTTAGTCGCAACGATCCTATTACTTAGTACTACTCTTGCGCAAGCAGCAGAACAATCAGGTTTGGCAGCATTCGGTGCTGGCCTCGATGGCTTTATGGCCAATATTTTTGGCTGGTTCGTCGATCTTATTTTCTTTTCAGTACCTCTTGGAGATGTCAGCTTTCCACTCATCGTAGGTTGGTTATTAGTTGCAGCACTCATATTTACCTTCTACTTTGGATTTATCCAGTTTCGTCTTATAGGTCTATCTCTAGACATTGTCAGAGGTAAATATACTGATCCAAACCCTGCTACTAAAGAAGAGGGTGAAGTTAGTCATTTCCAAGCTTTAGCGACTGCTCTATCGGGTACCGTTGGTCTTGGTAATATTGCAGGTGTGGGTGCGGCACTCGCCATTGATGGACCTGGAGCTACCTTTTGGATGATTATGGTTGGCCTGTTCGGTATGGCGTCCAAGTTTGTAGAGTGTACGTTAGGTGTCAAATATCGTACGATATTGCCCTCTGGTGCCGTGTCGGGTGGTCCTATGTACTACTTGAGCCGTGGTATGGCTGAACGTGGTATGGGCGGATTCGGTAAGGTGTTAGCCGTTGGTTTTGCACTCATGACTATATTGGCGACTTTTGGTGCTGGTAACATGTTTCAGGGTAACCAAGCCTTTGCAGTCATGAGCTCTACTTTTAGTATTCCAACGGATTACAGTATATTCTTTGGTGTTGGCTTAGCATTTTTAGTCGGTATGGTTATCATTGGTGGTATGCCTCGTATCGCAACCGTTACTGAAAAAGTCGTACCCTTTATGGCGTTATTGTATATCACCATGAGTGTCATCGTACTGGTTGCAAACTTTAATCATATCGGTGCGGCATTTGGTGAAATTTTTACAGGTGCCTTCACAGGTGCTGGCGTGGCTGGTGGTTTTATTGGCGCATTAATCCAAGGTTTGAAACGTGCAACTTTCTCTAACGAGGCGGGTGTTGGTTCAGCCG
>NZ_JBQSXG010000288.1:0-1027 GCF_052378005.1 Psychrobacter sp. AOP31-B2-9 | reverse complement strand
TTAGCACCATAGGCTCATCGGTCTATAAGATTACACCTAAAAAGCGCTATTATGAACGCTTAGAAGTTGATGAGTTTTGGACTTACGTGTATCGCAAAAAGCGTAAAGTTTGGCTTATTTATGCTTATGACCGCGCTACCAATGAGATTGTTGCTTATGTTTGGGGCAAACGTGACTTGAAAACAGCTAAGAAGCTAAGAGCCCGTCTTAAACAACTGAAAGTCAGCTATGGTTCTATTAGCATGGATAACTGGGATAGCTTTAAAACCGCCTTTAAAAGTGATAACAAACGAATTGGCAAACAGCACACCATAGGTATAGAAGGTAATAACTGTCGCCTTAGACACCGATTGCGACGAGCCGTTCGAAAGACCTGTTGCTTCTCAAAGAAGTTTGATAACCACTTTAAGGTGTTTGATTTGGTATTCTTCTATGTCAATTATGGCTATGTCTGATGCCAGCATACTTTTTAGAACACCACCAAGGAATCAAGTCATGAATACAGAACCACGTAGCGTACAACAACTGATCAATGGTGAATTTACGGAATCAACGACTACTGAATGGATTTATATCACCAATCCCGCCACTCAAGAAGTGATCGCCAAGGTGCCGCAATCAACACCTGAAGAGATTGAGCAAGCCGTCAAGGTCGCATCTGAAGCGTTTCAGAGCTGGCGTACCACACCTATCAGCAAGAGAGCACGTGTCTTTTTGAAGTATCAAGAGCTGATACGTGAGCATATGGATGAACTGGCGGCGCTATTGACCGAAGAGCAAGGTAAGACGCTGGCAGATGCTAGAGGTGATGTGTTTAGAGGACTGGAAGTTGTAGAACACGCATCAGGTATCGGTAACTTGCAGCAAGGTGGATACATTGAAAATGTCGCTAGTAGCGTTGATATGTATACCGTTCAACAACCATTGGGCGTCTGTGCAGGTATTACTCCTTTCAACTTTCCTGCCATGATACCTCTATGGATGTTTCCAATGGCTATTGCTACAGGTAACACATTCATCCTAAAAC
>NZ_JBQSXG010000287.1:0-1070 GCF_052378005.1 Psychrobacter sp. AOP31-B2-9 | reverse complement strand
CTTAGATTAACACATGAAGTGCAATACCAAATGTGAGGTGAAAAAAAGACCTAGATGCGCTAGCATCAAAGTTTTTATCCACCGACCAAAGTGAGATTGCAACCATGAACTATACACATCTAAGCCTAGGTGAACGATACCAGATTTATGCCCTTAAAGGGGCAAAACATAGTATTAAATTTATAGCGAGGGCGTTAAACAGAAGTCCCAGCACCATATCAAGAGAGCTTAGGCGTAATAAAGGCCTGCGCGGTTACCGAGCAAAGAATGCTAATAACAAGGCTTGTGACAGACGGTCAAACAATGCGCCCAGCATCATCGCTGACGTATGGGATTGGGTCACAGATAAGCTAAAAGACAGCTGGAGTCCTGAACAAATAGCCGGCGTTCATGGTGGTATTAGTCACATGAGCATCTATCGCTATATCTGGAGGGACAAGAGACAAGGCGGCAGGTTATGGCAGTGTCTCAGACGCAAAGCCAAACCTTACCGTAAGCGACTAACGGCTGAGACCCGAGGCCGTATCAACGACAGAGTCTCGATTCATGAGCGCCCTTGTATTGTGGAAGAACGATCACGTATTGGTGACTGGGAAGCGGATACCGTTATCGGTCAGCATCACAAGCAAGCGATTGTAACGCTCGTTGAACGTAAAACAGGACTGCTTAAAATGAAGCGTGTGGGTCATAAAACGGCACAGCAAGTATCAGAGGCAATGATAGGTATCCTAAAGCCAGTGAGGTTGCAGGTTAAGACCATTACCTCTGATAATGGTAAAGAGTTTGCTCAGCATAAGAAGGTGAAACAAAAGCTCTTTATCGCTTTCTTCTTTGCCGATGCTTATGCGTCATGGCAGCGAGGAACCAACGAGAATACCAACGAGAATACCAACGGATTAATCAGAGAGTTCTTGCCTAAGGGTTGTGACTTTAGACAAGTCTCTGATAATGAGATACAGGACATTGAGAATAAACTAAACAACAGACCAAGAAAACGCTTAGGGTTTAAAACGCCCAATCAGGTGTTCTATAATATAATTTAGCGTTGCACTTGGTGTGTTAATCTAAGA
>NZ_JBQSXG010000286.1:0-1087 GCF_052378005.1 Psychrobacter sp. AOP31-B2-9 | reverse complement strand
ATACCAAACCCAAAATATATAGTATAATCCGCTTATGACTATACCAATACATAACCTAGAAGACCATGACTTTGGCAAACACTCAAAGACTGAGCGCAATCCCAGAGCCCGACTACGCCTGCTCATCTTACACCAATATAGTATAGGCAAAGCCACCAACGATATTGCCAAAGACCTCTGCATACATCCTGAAACTGCCAGACGGACATTGAAGCGATATTATGAACGAGGACTTGAGAGTCTCTATGATCGTCATCGTCGAGGTCGTCACAGCAAATTGGCAGAAGCAGACACAGCCGCTTTTAAAGCCATGATAGTCTCTGAACAAGAAAAGCGCGCTGGCGGTCGTCTAACCGGCAAAGACATTCAGCAATTGGCTAAAGAACACTACAACGCTCACTACACCGTTAACGGTATCTACGAGCTACTCAAGCGTATTGATATGAGTTGGATAAGTGCTCGTAGTCAGCATCCAAAAGCCGACCCACAAGCTCAAGACGCTTTTAAAAAAACTTTATAGCACAGGTTAAGGCGTCACTGCCTACTGATGTGAGCCTAGATCAAGTGGACATCTGGTTTCAAGATGAAACTCGAATAGGACAACAAGGCTCATTGACCAGAGTTTGGCATTACCGCGGTGGGCGACCTCGACTGATCAAGCAGCAACAGTTTCATTCCGCTTATCTGTTTGGTGCCTTTTGTCCAGCGACAAAGAAGGCTGTCGGCTTAGTACTGCCTTTCGTTAATAAACACACCATGTTATTGCATATGCAAGAGATTAGTAAAGCCGTTCCAAAAGGACGTCATGCGGTGGTGGTGATGGATGGCGCATTATGGCATCAACCAAGCTTGAATCAGGCTAATGTCACTATGCTTAAACTACCGCCTTATTCACCTGAGCTCAATCCCTCTGAGAGAGTATGGCAGTACCTTAAGCAAAATGAGTTATCCAATCGTTGTTATGACAGTTATGAGGCTATTGTTGATGCCGCTTGCTTGGCTTGGAATAATTTGCTTAAACAGCCACAAAGAATTCGGTCGTTAACTGCTCGTGCTTGGGCGCAACTTTAATTGTTGGGTTTGGTAT
>NZ_JBQSXG010000285.1:0-1091 GCF_052378005.1 Psychrobacter sp. AOP31-B2-9 | reverse complement strand
AATTTTTTTGTCCAACTGTTGCACATGCAGCGCTGCAGCTAAAGCAAAACCACCGAAGAACAAATAAATAGTCGGACTAGCAAAGCTCTGTAAACCAATTTTGGCGTTGAAATCTGGGATACCAATCAACGCACCCACTACAACCACTAATAGCGCTGTAATTGTAACGTGCAGTGCTTCTGTTAGCCAAAGCACACCAATGAAAAACAACAATGCAAGACCTTTATTAGCATTGATATCAAATGGCAAAACATTATAGATAATCATAGCGACAATCGCCGCAATAGCGACAACCACTAGCCCTTTACCAGTTCCTTTTGGAAAGGTATCGGTAAATAAATACTCATTGCCATCACTAGGTAGATGGCTGTCTAGTTTTTGTTCTGACATAAAACGTCCTTATTTACTCAAAGACAATGTGAAAATACCTTACATTGAATGGGCACTGTAGTAATCACTTTGTCACTTACCCAAAAAAATACGTGGCTATCATAACAGATATATAACAGAAAAATGACTTGACGAAGAACTTAATAAGTTCCTATCACATTATTATGTTGATAAAAAATCAAGACCCAGATTAGAACAATCAGTGCCTGCATCGTATTCAACTTATATAAACTTGCTAATACTAATGCCAAATAAAATCAGTTAAAACAATAGTGATGTTGGTTACACACCGTCACTAAACATGCTCACACTCTACCTGTACAAGAATACCTCGGACTCTCATACTTACTATCAGTTCAAATTAAACACTAAATATCAATGGTAAAATTCACGAACATATTTCCACTAGATTTTACGCCAGAAAGTTAATAAAAACAAACAGGAGCACATGATGACGAACGCAAGTAAAACAGATTCAACCACTAAGATGGCACCTAAGGACATCAATCAAGACGGTTTAGCCAAAGAAGATCAGCAACGTACTGATGATTCTGCACTTGATATGATGCAAGGTATGCATGAACATGAAGATCATAAAGAAGAAGGTAATAAATAAGTTACCGCTTTACGTTTACAGTAAAAATAATAGGCGCTTATCATTATGATGAGTGCTTTTCTCGTCTTGGCTCTCTTTTTTCTGG
>NZ_JBQSXG010000284.1:0-1105 GCF_052378005.1 Psychrobacter sp. AOP31-B2-9 | reverse complement strand
ACAACCTTAATCCTTTTTATTAATAAGGAATTAAACACAATGCCTTTACGTCCTATTGATGCTATATTTGTTCATCCTAAACAACGCTTATATGTTGTATATTATCGCGGTGAATTATGGCAATTGCCACGTATGAAAATTGACGATAGATCATGGCAGAAAAGAAAACCTTATACTGACGACAGCCGCTCACTCTATCTGAGTATTCATCAAACAATCAGTGACCCAGTATTGGCACAAAAACTCCGGACCTTGAACTTGCCTGCCGCTGTACGTGGTAGCACGTTACCACGCTTTGAAGCATGGTGGGAAGCCCATGGTTTCAGCTGGTTAAAAGATAAGCTTTCAACAGGTGAGTCACCACTGGCTGCACATCAAACCAACGATTGGGCAACAGCAACTGATCAGCATGTTTTACTTTCAGCCTACTCACCTGTCACAGAAGATAAGACTCATGTACCCACAGCGATAGCAGATTTTAAAAATAGTGAATCGACGCCTACTGAGAGTACCGATATTTTTGCAGATATGTTGGCAGATTTAGCAGATGAGGTATTACATCAAAAGTATAGAAACACATTCTAGGTCAAGCATTATACGTTATTCAAACTCGAAATAAGTCAATTAAAATAAGAGCAGCACTATATGAAAGACTACAAGCTACTGCTCGCTGGTCTAATTTTATTATCGCTACTTCTCATTGCGGTTTTTGTTTGGTTATGGAGTAATAACCGTAAAAATACAGATCCATTGCCAATTATGTCAAACAACAATAAATCGGTGGCAATGCTAAATGAAGATGAGACAAATATCCTAGCCGATAGTCTCCTATATCTACAAGTAGAAAACAATCTACGCGCACCCTTAGCCGATATCATTACCCGCTTTGAGTCTCGCTACCCTCATGTACAGGTTGTGGCAAACTATGTATCCACCAGTGATATCATAACTTTGTCAAAGAACAATAATCATCCAAGCAAACCAGACGAACTTGTGTTTAGTATAGATATGATTATTGCCAATAATATATCTCGTGATGAGCTTTCAATATTGCAAAAAGAGCTAAATATTGTTCAAGACAATACCTTTAACGATGCTGATAAAC
>NZ_JBQSXG010000283.1:0-1113 GCF_052378005.1 Psychrobacter sp. AOP31-B2-9 | reverse complement strand
TTAAACTGCGCAAGATTTTCTAGACTGCCCTGCTCGCTCTGTGGCACTGACTTGAGTAAAACGCTCTTGTTAGATTGTCTCACTGTAATGCCTTGCTTATTGATCTGATAAACCACAGGCTTATTGAGAAAGCTAAGCGTTTGTTTAGATTTATCATAGACAAATAGCCCATCATAATACAGCTCGATTCTGTCGTCTTTATCCGCAAAAGCATAGTACAGCTGATCACCGTCCTCGTTATAAGTGTTATTTAAGACCATTTTTTTACCGTTATCTAAATCCAACTTATAAATGAAAGGCAATGTCCCATCGTGGCTTTCGTTATCGTACTCAGGTAACACCTCATAGCTGTCTTCTACCATTTCACCATTCACTCTTGTGCTCTCGGTGATAGAAATTAATTGTTTTGGATTATATTCTTCTACAAGCACATGTACGGCCACTGGCTTATTATCGATCACTTTATACTTTGAATACTGATGCCATCCTGCGCCACTCTTAGTCATCGTATACAAAGTTTGACTGTCTTTATTTACACCAAAAAAACCGCAATAGCCTTGTGCCAAATCAGTAAATCCTTCACTAAGGACGAATTTATCATCATTTTTGAGATAGACTTGATAAGAAGGCCCACCATAGCAACCGTGGCGCCCATCTTTTATCGCTAAATCCTTTTGTCCATCAAAATTAAAATCATCATAGATCAACACACTATGTTCACCATAAGGAATACTGACGATATTGGCACTGATTTTTTCGCCCAATTGATAATCTTCACTGTTGCTCAACTCATATTCAATATCGATACTAGCAGGCTGATTAATCAGAGTTTTATGTGTCTTTTTATCTATAATTTTAACAATGCTATTTGCTTCATAGCCATATTCCTTTCCCTCTATTTCCTCAATGACTGCATCATAATCGTCTGAGAAATCTTGGATTTG
This sequence comes from Psychrobacter sp. AOP31-B2-9, assembly GCF_052378005.1. NCBI lineage: Bacteria > Pseudomonadati > Pseudomonadota > Gammaproteobacteria > Moraxellales > Moraxellaceae > Psychrobacter > Psychrobacter sp. AOP31-B2-9. The sequence continues at coordinate 169 of NZ_JBQSXG010000283.1, read as the reverse complement.
ATAGGTTTGCGCCAAGGCCGGATAGGACAATAGTGGTAAAACTAGCAGCCCCGACAATAATGTAAGCGGCTTGAATATCTTATTGAGTATAAAAGTCATATCTGTCCTTAGTGCAACCATAAAATAAAGAAGGACGCCAACTCACATTAGCGCCCCTTTATAAAAAATA
>NZ_JBQSXG010000282.1:0-1127 GCF_052378005.1 Psychrobacter sp. AOP31-B2-9 | reverse complement strand
TACCTTCTATTTTTTTAATTTCGGTCGTACCGCTTAATTTTTTATGAGACAGCTTATGGGATTACGTAAGTAGCTAAAGTGTTTTTGACGTACTAGTTATTTGAGCGCTCTTCAATAACGGCGACTACACGGCGATTTAGCTGACGGCCTTCTACTGTATCGTTACTAGCTCTTGGCCTTGACTCACCGTAGCCAATTGCGCTCAGACGGTCAGGTGCCACGCCAAACTGAGTAATCAATACTGCTTTAACAGCATCAACGCGGCGTTGTGATAAAGCTTGGTTATAGCTATCACTGGCTCGACTGTCAGTATGACCTTCAATGGTAACAACTGTGTTAGGGTATTGGCTCATGAAGTCTGCAACTTCAGATATTTCATTATAATAACTGGGCTTTACAATAGCTTTGTCTGTATCAAACAAGACTTCTAGCTCAATGGTTATTTTTTCAGCGAGTGCGGGTAAGGTCGGTTGCACAATCGGCGGCGGTGTCGGTGTTGCAGTAGGCGCTGGACAGTTAGGTACGACACGGCTGATCTGATGCGTCTGATAACGTTTATTTTCTAATAATGGTAATGCGCTTTCTGTCGTGATCTGATCTAGGTTCCCTTGTCCATTTTCATCCATATCTACATAAAAAAAGTAAGTTTGACCACCGACTAACTGATAATCTTTTTGCTCGGCCAGTAAATCATTGTCTTTAAAGCCCGTAGCATGCGCGCTTAATTGGTTTGTACCCACACAGGAATTAACAACCGTATAGTTTCCTGGATGCAAGCTAACTTGGTACCTATCATTAATCGAAACATTGGCGCTGGTTTGTTCGGGGTCATTATCATTTTTTCGGACAAACACCAATCGCGTCTCATTACTATCGACAGTAGTTTCTAACAAGCCGTTTAAATCAGGGTCAGCTTGGTTATTCCATAATACATTCCCAACGCGGCGGCTATCACCTTCGTTATCAATACTATTATGGCCAGTTATAGCAGTACATGCAGTCATACCAAACAAAACACTTGGTAGTATAATTGCCGATGTCATGTTCTTGAATACTTTTTCCATTACGATTTCCCAGTCATTAAACGGATTTAATTTATAAGTAACATTTTTTATTTTTTCTAACAG
>NZ_JBQSXG010000281.1:0-1150 GCF_052378005.1 Psychrobacter sp. AOP31-B2-9 | reverse complement strand
GTGTATGTATAATCAATCTCACCGAATATATTATACTCAACAAACTTTAGTTAGACTTTCCTTTTATATTTTTAGTGATGATACTGTACTTATGAACCCTACTTATTATCGTACCAATCTAACAACAATGGGCTTGCTTTCCTTAGTAGTAAGCGCTTCTGTATTGATAACTGGTTGTAACACGACTGGTAAAAAAAATAGTACAAGTGTCAAAGCACTGAGTGCGCCATCACTTGTTTACTTATCTGGTAGTAACACCGCTCAACACGATTTTTCAGAGTGGATGGCTATTGCTAAAACTAACTATGATTCAAAAAAGTACGCACGAGCACTAAGAGCGGCGAACAATGCCATTGCTATTGATAATCAGTCGCTTGAAGCACGTGACATTGCTATGCTCTCAACTATAAAGATAACAGAGAGTAACATCAGTGCTTATCACAACGATACATTAATGAGTAGTGATGACAAAGACAGGGTTAAAGACAGATTAACCAATATCACGACTTTAGTTCAAGCTTCTAATTAATATCTTTGGTTTGATTATCAAGATTTAGCGTAAATATATTTGAAACAGCAACGTCCCCATTTAATACTAATAACGATGAGCACAGACTTACGATGATCAGTATCCAACACAATATCAAAGCCAATCTGAAGCTGCCGAAAGCACTCTTGGCGGGTCTATTTGTCATGGGTTCAGCGATGAGTGCAGCGCATAGCGAGCTAGTGATTCAAGAAAAAAACCCAGGTTCTAGTATCGTTAATCAGTTTGCCACACTCAAAGATGCAAATGCTCAATCACCTGAGCTGCATCAATTGATTGCAGATTTGAATCAAAGGCTGGCTGTCAATCCCAGTGATACTTTGGCTTGGGATATTCTGGCGCAGATTTATTATAACAATGGCTATCATGATTATGCTATTTATGCAGCTAGCGAGGCAATTGATCGAGGTAAAAGCACTGCAACGCTCAAAAGTATTTTGCTAAATAGCAGCATCATCGTTGCTCAAAAACAATTACAGACCGGCTACTTAAATAATGTAGATGCGGCATCCAAAATAGAATATCAGCATACGCTAAGTAAGGTAGCAGGTAATATTTACGGATTTAATTACGATGAATCATTGCCAAAGCCACCACCAAAAC
>NZ_JBQSXG010000280.1:0-1179 GCF_052378005.1 Psychrobacter sp. AOP31-B2-9 | reverse complement strand
ACTACGTAATCAACCTCATCAAAATTTGCATTCACAAACAAATCATAAACATCGAGTTTATTACTAAACAGCGGAATAGTATCAGGCATCATCGGAAGCGAGTAATTGGCTTTTGCCCCCGCAACCATCTCTTTCTTCACCGCTTTAATCTTAACCGTGCCCGGGCAGACCAGCTTAATACCACTATCATCGATGGTAATAGAAGCCCCAGCTGACGTTTGTAGCTTAATCCGCTTCGGACTTGAGAGGTTGACCTGTCCCGACTCACTACCGATTGTCATACTTTGCTGACTATGCAGTTGCAACTCACCGCCTTGTGCTTGTATCGCCACAGGTTTGGTATTGGCACTGATATGTAGCCCTGATAGACCCGCTTGACCACCGACGCCTGAGAGTGAATCAATCGTATTTGCCGCCAGCGTATAACTACCTGCCACCATATCTGATTGCGTGCTGCCAGACTGTCTCACGATCGTTTTCGCTGTCCACAGTGTATTGCTGCCCGATGCGAGGATACTATCTTTGCTTACGAGCAGCACATCTGCTGCGCCAAGCACTTCAGTATTCAACGTCTCATCGATGATTTGTGCCGTACTCTTAAACCCTTCTATCGACGCTCGGGCATTACTGAGTGCCTCCGTCGATTGCAGGTGTGCGTGCTTGGCCTCCACTAATGTCTCGCTCAGCTCAGCACCTAACTTTAACTGCTGCTGTCCTGCATCATTGACCCACGCAGACTCATGCTCAGTTTGCGTGTGTCTGATATTAAAGGTAGAGAGTAGTACTCCTGTATCACCACTAATCTGTAGCCCATGATCGGTAGCGACATTGATGCCTTGACCACTATCATTTGATTGATGATTGCTAAAGCGGTGGCGTAGTGTACCCAATGCAACGACATGCTCATCAGGGGCGAAGGTCGCATTAGAAGTGATGGTGGGTGTCTCAGCATTAGCGCGCGCACCAGTATTCACCGTCCACTGTAGACCGACCTTGTTTGGCGTATCATCAAAGCTCATCGTCACTTCAGACTCAGACGTTAGCCCGTATTGAGCAATACCAGATATCCAGCCGCTATGAGTATCATCGTCATTGATTTGCGAGTGACCGAGACCACCACCATGCCATCTGGGAGAGGCACCGCCTTTGAGGTTATGTCGATTAGATAAACCGGCATCC
>NZ_JBQSXG010000279.1:0-1197 GCF_052378005.1 Psychrobacter sp. AOP31-B2-9 | reverse complement strand
GATATTATAATCTTGGTGACAAACCAGTCACCATCACTGGGCATACAGATAACGTCGGTAACCCTACTGCCAACTTAGCCTTATCCAACGATCGTGCAGAAGCAGTTAAGCAATATCTGATAGGTCGTAACATCGATGCAACACGCCTCAGTACGACAGGTAAAGGAGACGCAGACCCTATCGCTAGCAATGACAATGAAGAAGGGCGTACTCGTAACCGCCGTATCGAATTTACACTCGAAGAATAACATTACCGTCGAATAACGTTGCCACACGTAATGATAATGGCAGACAAACACTTATCTTTTGATGTCAGCTCTCAAAGAAATATGATGCCATTGTACCAAGAATAGGAACACTACCATGTTACGCTTGACCAATACCGTGCTGCCCATGCACCCTGATAGGTTATATGCCAGTGAGGGCAATACACAAGCCCTCTATCCAAGTGCGCAGCAAGACATCAGTGCCCATCAAGCGTGGCAAAATAAGCTGATGCAAGCATCTTGTGAAAACGATATCATCGCCCAGTTAAACCCCAACGGAAATCAACAACATCAGCAGCATGGTATCGACACTTACGTATTGCAAGTCTATATTCATGAACGTCACCACCCTCCCTTTACACCGCTCACTGACTTAATCGGTAGCACCATAACCTTAAGCTTTGATACCCCAAGCGGCCTAGCTTATCGTCATCTATATCTGACTGCCGTGCATCAATTGGATCACGATGGCAGCTATGGCTATTATCGTCTGCTCGCACAACCACTTACCTATCGCTTACATCAGCATCCACGTTGTCATATAGACACTAACCTATCGGTACAATCAATGGTGGCAGAACGCACTGCTACTCTAGAGATAGAAACCATCGATGATAGTAATAGTGAAGACGCCAGCTGGACACCTGTACGCATGACCCAGTGGCAAATCAGTGACTGGGCGCATATTTGTGAGCGTTTATCACGTCAAGGACTAACCGCCTATCTACGATATGAGCAAACGGATGAACATACACCGCCAAAGCTCGTTATCACTACAGCCTATCCAAGCGAGAGTGATGGTGTTAGCGCAAATATCGGTGCGCTACGCTATCAGCAAGTATTACACGACCGCGTACATGCACCAGTGTTAGCACTGAGTGAGCAAATCATCACTCAGCCAAGCTCTATAACGATGCAGCGCTTTAATAGT
>NZ_JBQSXG010000278.1:0-1228 GCF_052378005.1 Psychrobacter sp. AOP31-B2-9 | reverse complement strand
GGACTTAAACAAATTAATGCAAATGGCGATAGAACATCAGCAGCAGCAAGAAGCCTCAAAGCTACAGCACAACGCCACTTTTGAACTATTGGCTTTAACCTTTATCTGAACGATTCCACTTAGGCACAAAAAAACAGCCCTCACCATAATGAGGACTGTTTTAACAGATAATTTGAACCAAAAGCCCAAACCAAGAGCTTTTTAGTGGCTCATTAGTTACCAAACCAGATTTTTATTATAGCGTCAATTTAGCATAAAAGCTAGTTATATTAATACCTTAAGGTTTTCACACATACACTTTTACGCACAGGAGAACACCAAGTGGCCAGTATCGAACCACTCCGGACCAGTATTCGCATTATTTGGTATATGAACGGCGAAAAAGACAGCGAAACACTGCTAAACACACCGCCCACTGCTGCCAACAAAGCCAATGCTCAAAAAATAGCGGATATGGTAGAGCAACAGATTCAAATGGGTATATTTGACCGTGATGCCGTATTCCCAACGTCACCAAAGCGGCAAGCCTCGTACTTTGGCTACTATATCCCGATTTGGCAAAATGCCGAACAAAGCAAAGTCTCTCCTACGTCATGGGACACATATATTGGTAAAGTGGCCAATCATATAACGCCCTATTGGCAAAGTAAGCAGATCAGTAAGATTAGTGCTGAAGATGTGGAATATTGGGTTTATAAAGTATTGAGAGCTGAGCTGTCGCCCAAGACCATAGTCGATATATTAGGACTATGGCGCTCGATTTGGAGCTATTGGGCGCGTCATGAGAGGAACCCAAATGACCCCAGCCAATACATCAAGCTCAATAGCAAAGACCCAGCGGACATCGATCCATTTACCCGCGAAGAGATAGCACAAATCATAAATACCGAAACAGACGCGACTATGCGCAACCTATGGACTGTAATGCTTTGGTCTGGACTATCCAGTCATGAACTGATGCCATTAGCCATAGAAGATATTAACTTTAATAAATCAACGGCATACATCAAACGCGGCTTTGTCAAAGGCATTCATAAAGCCACCAAAAACCGTAGACGTAAACGCCAAATAGAACTGCTGCCCATCGTCGTAGACGCATTGGCCAATCAAGCAGAATTGGTAGCGAATCATAAAGCGCAAACCATCAAAGTCTTAGAGCGAGACAATCACACCTATGAGCAGCAGCAGCTTACTTGGCTTTGGCTTAACCCTCGCACTGGCAGCCACT
>NZ_JBQSXG010000277.1:0-1245 GCF_052378005.1 Psychrobacter sp. AOP31-B2-9 | reverse complement strand
TTAACCTACATCAGCATACACTGATGGGATTAATCATTAGTCAAGTACGTTAGCAACAACACCAGCGCCTACAGTACGGCCGCCTTCACGAATTGCGAAGCGAAGACCTTTGTCCATAGCGATTGGGTGGATAAGCTCTACGCCCATCTCAACGTTATCACCAGGCATTACCATTTCAGTACCGTCTTGTAATTGGATTGCGCCAGTTACGTCAGTGGTACGGAAGTAGAACTGTGGACGATAGCCGTTTAGGAATGGTGTGTGACGACCACCCTCTTCTTTTGACAGTACGTATACTTCTGCGTCAAACTTGGTGTGAGGTGTGATGGTACCTGGCTGAGCTAGTACTTGGCCACGTTGTACGTCTTCACGTTTAGTACCACGTAGTAGTACGCCACAGTTTTCGCCTGCACGACCTTCGTCAAGCAGTTTGCGGAACATCTCTACACCAGTACAGGTGGTTTTTTGAGTGTCACGGATACCAACGATTTCGATCTCGTCACCAACTTTTACGATACCAGATTCAACACGACCTGTTACTACGGTACCACGACCTGAGATTGAGAATACGTCTTCGATTGGCATTAGGAATGCTTTATCAACGTCACGCTCTGGCTCTGGGATGTAAGTGTCTAGTACTTCTAGTAGTTCTACTACGGCTGGTTGGCCATATTTGTCTTCTGAGCCTTTTAGGGCTTCAGTTGCTGAACCTTTGATGATTGGAGTGTCATCACCTGGGAAGTCATAGTCGTTCAATAGTTCACGAACTTCCATTTCTACTAGTTCTAGTAGTTCTTCGTCATCTACCATGTCACATTTGTTCATGAATACGATGATGTATGGTACGCCAACCTGACGTGATAGCAAGATGTGCTCACGAGTTTGTGGCATTGGGCCGTCAGTTGCTGATACAACTAGGATTGCGCCATCCATTTGAGCGGCACCAGTGATCATGTTTTTAACATAATCGGCGTGACCTGGGCAATCAACGTGAGCGTAGTGACGAGTAGCTGTGTCATATTCTACGTGTGAGGTGTTGATGGTGATGCCACGTGCTTTTTCTTCTGGTGCTGAGTCAATAGAAGCGTAGTCTTTGGCTTCGCCACCTGATGTGATTGCTGCTACTGTTGCGATTGCAGCTGTTAGTGTTGTTTTACCGTGGTCAACGTGTCCAATGGTACCGACGTTGACGTGTGGCTTGTTGCGTTCAAACTTGGCCTTTGCCATGGGTATTTCCTCTTTTTT
>NZ_JBQSXG010000276.1:0-1269 GCF_052378005.1 Psychrobacter sp. AOP31-B2-9 | reverse complement strand
TGTAGTGGCATAATAAACTTGGACAGTGCATAAGAGGTTTATACTACCCCAAAGAAGGAAACTAGTATGACCAACAAACGCAACCAATATACCCGAGAATTCAAACTTGAAGCCATCAGCTTAGTCACTGATCACAACCGTAGCATCCCCGACGTTTCTGATTCACTTGGCATTGGCAAATCCACCTTACAGAAATGGCTGAGTCAGTACCGTCAAGAAATGGGTGGACAAGCACCTAAAGTCGGCAATGCCTTAACCGATGAACAGCGAGAACTCCAAGAACTGCGTAAACAAGTAAAACGGCTGACTATGGAGCGCGACATCTTAAAAAAGGCTTCAGCTCTGCTAGCCTTGGACAGTCTGAGCGATTATCGCTGATAAGTCAGCTGGCAGAGCAAGACAAACAGATGAGTAAAACTCAATTGTGTGACCTGTTTGGCATGGTTAAGAGTAGCTATTACTATGGCTTGCAGTCAAAGCCGATAAATATTGAAATGGTCAAGCTTAAAGCCTTAATATGCCAAATATTTAATGACTCAAAGCAATCAGCTGGCGCTCGCAGCATTGCTGCTATCTTGATGAATGAGCATGGCATTAAGCTGACACGTTACTTAGCTGCTAAGATTATGAGAAGTATGGGGCTCATCAGTTGCCAGCTAAAAACACATAAATACAAGCGAGCTGACGAAGAACACCAAGCTCATGACAATATACTGAACCGTAATTTTAGCCCATCAGCGCCCAATCAGGTCTGGACGGGTGATGTCACATATATTCGTATCAAAGGCGGCTGGTGCTACCTAGCGGTTGTTTTAGATTTATATGCCCGTCGTGTGGTGGGCTTTTCGGTGTCAGATTCCCCTGACAGCGTGTTGACAATCAAAGCGCTGCAAATGGCATATCAGACGCGCTTAAAGCCAAGTGGCGTGTTGTTTCACTCTGATCAAGGAACCCATTACACTAGCAAGAAGTTTGCTGAATCCGTGGCGAGTTGTGAGGGTATGACGCAAAGCATGAGCCGTCGCGGAAATTGTTGGGATAATGCGCCGACCGAAAGATTCTTCAGAAGCTTCAAAACTGAGTGGATGCCAAAGGGCGGTTATGAAGATATCGCTGAGGCTAAAAGCGCCATTGTTGATTATATCTGGGGCTATTATCAGTCCGTGAGACCGCATACTTTCAACGATTATTTGCCGCCAGCAGAAAAAGAGAGACGTTACTTTAATCAAAATCTCTTATCAGCTGTCCTAAATTAGTTGACCACTACAA
>NZ_JBQSXG010000275.1:0-1278 GCF_052378005.1 Psychrobacter sp. AOP31-B2-9 | reverse complement strand
CAACCCATGCCAACCTTACGACCTAAAAAGCCAAAGACCATCAACCCAATAACGACAGCACCACCGACACTAGCCAATATTTCAAAGAATAGAGCTGTGAACCCCGTAATAGGTATTAATTCAAAGCGTGCCACACAGAATAAGAGGAGTCCGACGATGACAGCAGCAGTAAATGCGGTATTGGTCACACGATTCCAGAACACACTGGCGATGACAGGGAATACGATCGCACCCCATAATGCGCCAACGAAGACTAGCATTACTAAAATATCGAGCTTAAAGCTGGCAAAAATCAGTCCTGCGGCTGTTGCGACAATCATCGTGCTACGACCGACAAGCATCATAGTTTTGGGTTTAACTTTACCTTTTTTAGCAATATTTTTGCCGTAGACATCCGCCATCATAATCGTTGAGAGCGCTGACAAGTCTGAGTCAGCCGTTGAGGATAGCGAGCCAATGACTAAAATAAAGAATAAGGCAATAAAGACAGGATGCAGGTAGGTACTAACCATTTGTGGAATCAGGTTATTCATGTTGCCATCAAGTGGCTCGATACCTATAGTGACCGCCATTAATCCAATCATACCCAAGCCAATGACGATACCAGCATAGCCAACAGTAGCAGTGACAAAAGTTGCTTTAATTTTAGTTTTGTCAATTGCAAATAAGCGCTGAGTGATGGTTTGATTGCCGATAGCGTATGCTAATACTGCAACAAAATAAGGTGCTCCTTGCTGAAAAAATGCTTCAGAAGAAAAGAAATTTTGCTGCTCCAGTGTAAGATTGGACAGTCCCTCAACCATCACCTCAGGTCCACCCATAGAAAATAGTACCGCCGGAATAATGACGACACCAATGGCCATCAAGGCGACTAATTGAGCAAAGTCAGTGAAGACGGATGCGCGAAACCCTGACGTTAACGTATAGCTTAGGACGCCGATACCTGCGATCATTACCCCTGTTTGGAATGATAATGGTGACAAAACTGAAACTAAGGCTCCAGCAGCGGTAAAGTTGACCATCAAGCTAATTAAGCTGCCCATAATATTGGATATTGCTAAAATTAATTGGCTTGATGAACCATGACGGGCGTGAATGAGTTCACCTAAGGTATGACCATCTGGCGCCAACTCACGAAAGCGCATACCAAAAGGGTAGATGAACAAAATCATTAAGGCGCCCCAAAAGCCATAATGTATCGGCACTGACACTCCATATTTATAGCCGGAGGTAGCAGCAGCATAAAATGATGCCGCCCAAATCCAAGTGGCGGTCATA
>NZ_JBQSXG010000274.1:0-1305 GCF_052378005.1 Psychrobacter sp. AOP31-B2-9 | reverse complement strand
TTAGGGAGTTTCCCAAACTTTGTGTAACTGCTTATAATCCACTAACAGGAGAATAAGCAATGACTAACCAATCTGATATCAAGAAACTGGCCGAGCAAATGGCTGGCAGTATGAAAAGCTTCGATGACATCAAAGACTTTCAAAAGCAGCTCATGCAATCTTTTATCGACACCGCACTTGAAGCCGAGATGGAAGACCATCTTGGCTATCCTAAGCATGAAAAGGCAGATAAGCCTAACAAACGTAATGGTCACATTAAAAAGACCGTCCGCAGTGACACAGGGGAGCTTGAGATTTCCACCCCAAGAGACCGTGATAGCAGCTTTGAGCCTGCATTAGTACGTAAGCATCAAACCCGTATCTCAGGTCTCGATGATAAAATCATCTTTTTCTATGCCAAAGGCCAAACCACCACTGAGATCGTCGAAACCATCAAAGAGCTTTACGACGTCGATATATCCAGCAGCTTAGTTTCAAGAGTCACGGACAACATCTTAGAGGACATCACCGCTTGGCAGAACCGGCCGCTGAGCAGTGTTTATCCTATCGTCTATTTGGACTGTATTGTCGTTAAAGTACGCCAAGATAAGCAGATCATCAACAAGGCTATTTATCTGGCGCTAGGCGTGGGACTTGATGGCAAAAAAGAGCTGCTTGGCATGTGGTTATCAGAGAATGAGGGCGCTAAGTTCTGGCTGGGTGTTCTCACTGAATTACAAAACCGCGGGGTACAAGATATCCTCATTGCCTGTGTCGATGGTCTAAAGGGCTTCCCTGATGCCATCAATACCGTTTATCCCAAAGCCAAGGTTCAGCTGTGTATCGTGCATATGGTACGTTACTCAATGAAGTTTGTACCTTGGACGGACAAAAAGACCGTAGCGGCTGATTTAAAGGCCATCTATGGCGCTGATACCCTCGAGATGGCAGAGGCCAATCTTGAGCACTTTGATGATACTTGGGGTAAGGACTATCCGCACGTGGTTAAGTCTTGGCGCAATAACTGGGAGGGCTTAACGGTGTTCTTCGAGTATCCTAAAGATATCAGAAAAGCTATATATACTACCAATGCTATCGAGTCGCTAAACAGTGTCATTCGGACAGCGGTGAATAAGCGTAAGGTGTTCCCATCTGATCAGGCAGCATTCAAGGTGATTTATCTGGCGACTCAGCAGGCATCGTCAAGGTGGTCGATGCCAATCCGTAACTGGACGTCTGCTCTGAATCGCTTTATGATTATGTTTGATGATCGTATCAGTAAGCATTTAATCTAAATGGCAGTTACACAGAATCTGGGATGGGCTC
>NZ_JBQSXG010000273.1:0-1325 GCF_052378005.1 Psychrobacter sp. AOP31-B2-9 | reverse complement strand
ATAAAAAGCTAAAACTTTATGAAATTGAGTAAGGTGGATATGCTTGATATACCTTATGTGAAGCTTGCATATTTTATTTATAGCAATTGAGTTGTTGCTCTAATTAACAATAGGATTTAACCGATGTTTAGATTAATAGTGAATTTTTTTAAAGGGATAGGTATTTTGCTTAATGGAACTGCTAAGTTCGCAGCAGACGCTAGTAAAGCGCTTGAAAACTCAGCGGATGAGATGCTTAAAGCTTCAACTCTAAGTAGAGCAAGAGCAGCTGAGAAATACAAGAAGGACAAAGCCCAAATGGTAATAGATGGAGGCTATGAGTCTGAAGAAGCCATGGACAAAGCGCACGATGAATTACTTGAAAGTATTACGAAAAGATCTAAGCGATAATCGATGTAAAAGAATATAGAGATATTAATGATAGCAAAGAAGCTTTACAGTAGTCGTTTATGCCTAGGAGTAAAGTCATTTAAGATATTTTCAGTGATTATTAATACTAAACTGCTTAATATATTAACGTATTAAGGCTCTTTTAGATTAGCTACAACCTTAATGGCCATATAGTCTCCAGGAAAGACTCGTAATTAAGAATTGCTATATAAGAAGTAGGGAGCCCATCCCAGATTCTGTGTAACTGCCATTTAGATTAAATGCCTGCTTATACGATCATCAAACATAATCATAAAGCGATTCAAAGCAGACGTCCAGTTACGAATCGGCATCGACCACTTTTTGGATGCCTGCTGGGTGGCTAAGTACACCACTTTGAATGCCGCCTGATCAGACGGGAACACCTTACGCTTATTTACCGCTGTACGAATCACACTGTTTAGCGACTCAATCGCATTGGTGGTATAAATCGCTTTTCTGATGTCTTTCGGGTACTCAAAGAACACCGTTAAGCCCTCCCAGTTATTGCGCCAAGACTTGACCACGTGCGGGTATTTCTCGCCCCACACCTCATCAAAGTGCTCAAGATTGGCCTCTGCTATCTCAAGCGTATCAGCGCCGTAGATGGCTTTTAAATCAGCCGCTACGGCCTTTTTGTCCGTCCACGGTACGAACTTCATTGAATAGCGCACCATATGCACGATACACAGCTGAACCTGAGCGTTGGGGTAAACCGTGTTGATGGCATCGGGGAAGCCCTTTAAGCCATCGACACAGGCGATTAAGATGTCTTGCACCCCACGGTTCTGCAATTCAGTGAGAACGCCTAGCCAGAACTTAGCGCCTTCATTCTCTGATAGCCACATACCAAGCAGCTCTTTTTTACCATCAAGAGCAACACCTAGCGCTAAGTAAATGGCTTTGTTGATAATCTG
>NZ_JBQSXG010000272.1:0-1376 GCF_052378005.1 Psychrobacter sp. AOP31-B2-9 | reverse complement strand
GCTTTTTATTTGTATCTAAAACATATAAGTTTAAAACCTTTACATCATTTTCCTCGATATGATCAACTTCTATTTCATTATCTAAGCTACTATCCTGAGACAGAAGGTCATATTTCATTAACTTTTTTCTTTTATCTTGAATTTTTTCAAGAGCTTCAATAAGCTCATTTTTATCGAAGTTATCGTATTTGTCTTTGCTAGTTACTAGCCGTTTTGGAAAAGTAGAATCAAGTTGTTGTGAGTTCATTGAAACCTTAACACTAGAATCTCTAATTTTAGATTTCAGTCTCTCAGAATACCTTTCAATAGCATTAGTAAAAAAATCATTTCTACTATTTTTGTCATTTTTCTTTAAAATTAGTCTTTGATCTTGTACAAAGTAAGTTTTTTGATTTTTACAAAAGTCTACTAACCATTTAGGTAGTTCAAATCTTTCTTCAGAGAGGTCGGGTAAGCCAAAAGCCTCAATAGCTTCTTCAAAACTGTAGTTCCTACGAAGCCCTGGTCTTCTATCTGTCCACCTGTCATAGTCCATTCTACTCAAAAATACATGGGATTCATCTATAGTGTATTAAATATAAAAATGTTATAAGATAAAACATCTCAACAGACATACTCATTTATCATGACTTACTCACTAGATTTTCGCAAACAAGTACTAAAAAGCTTAGATGGCGGTATGACCTTTGCTGAAGCGGCTGAGTTCTATAATCTCAGCCCAACCACTATACAAAACTGGAAGAGACGTGTTCATAGCAAAACAACCAGGCAAACCAAACCCTATAAAATACCAGATGATGCACTACGAAAAGACGTTGAGAGTTACCCTGATGACTATCATTATGAGAGAGCAAGACGGTTCAACTGTACTGCCCCAGCCATTTGTGAGGCGTTAAAACGCTTAGGCATTAGTCAAAAAAAAGACCTTAGAACATCCAAAAGCGTGTCCAATAAAAAGAGCGGTGTATCAGAGAAAGCTTGATCGCTTTACGCAGCAAGGCTATCCCATTGTTTATATGGACGAAAGTGGCTTTGAGCATGAGACCATCCGCTCTCATGGTTATTCACTAAAAGGCACACCTTGTATTGATCGCTACAACTGGCAAGCAAAGAAGCGTACTAATGTCATCGGAGCTCTATATGAAAAGATGCTGTTTGCTCTTGATACCTTTGAGAAAAACATCAATAGTGACATCTTTTATGATTGGTGCAAGTACACGCTAATCCCAAGCCTTAAGAGAAAATGTGTGATTGTCATGGATAATGCTAGCTTTCATAAGCGAGTTCAGAGACTGCTCAACAGGCACGGTCACAGGCTATTATTTTTACCACCTTATAGCCCTGACTTAAACCCTATCGAAAAGAAGTGGGCTCTG
>NZ_JBQSXG010000271.1:0-1392 GCF_052378005.1 Psychrobacter sp. AOP31-B2-9 | reverse complement strand
GTTTTATCAGCGATAATAGTGCCATCTCTATCGAGTACATAATGTCGCCCATCATCGGTCACTGCCTTTATTAGACCGTGATATTGCCCTCCATATTCAACGGTTAAAAAGGGATACTTTAAAGGTATGATCAGCTCACCCTTATCGTTTATCACACCGTAATATTCACCTGTCGGACTATTGGGGTTAGCTTTCATGACAGGCGCTAAGCCAACCATAAAAGAGTCGATTTTATCGTAATCCGTTTGAACCTCATTACCTTGTCTATCTATCAGATAATAAATATCACCTTTGCGAGCTGACATAAACTCTGCACCATTATTGATATCAAATATACCAATATGATCGTATTCTATAGGTGTGATTACATCTCCCTTTGAGTTTATAAAACCAGCCTTACCACCTTTAAATACCAAGGCTTTGTTATCATAAAACTGCAGTGCTTCATCATAAATGAAGTCTATCTTAGTTTTATTATCACTATCGACATAGCCCCATTTACCATCCTTTTTGACATTGATTAAACCCTCTTTAAAAAACCCTGTGATTTGATAAATAGGAAAAACTCGCTCCCCTTTACTATTTAAGATATCAACTCGAGGAGGGTTATAAGTGCCCACTCTAAACTGCCAATCCTCGGTTTCTGGTTCGTGAGAGTCAGTGTGAAAAATATAGTCGTACCGCTTCATAGGAACTACAATATTATTGTTTTTATCAATAACACCCGTTTTACCATCGCGACCAACGATCGCATAGCCATCGTGAAAGTCCTCTGCATAAGAGTACTCAAAAGGGATCACTATTTTGTTGTACGCGTTTAAAAACCCATAGCGACTATCACTATCATATATGCTGGCCCTGGCCAAGCCATCACTGAATCCCGAAACGTGTTCGTATTGATTAGGAATAACTAAGTAACCGGTAGTGTCTATAAGGCCCCATTGAGAATTAAGAGAAACGCTTGACACACCGTTTACGAAGCCTTCGGCATAATCGAACTTTAGCGGTATGACGACTTCACCTTGGTTATTAACAAAGCCATATGTCTTATCCAAAACACTAGTGCCCTTTGGTTTGGTAACTAACCAAAGTATGTTGTCATAATTCATATCGGTTTTACTACAGAATTTAGCGAACTCAACCCCTTTAGGTAGCTCATCCCCCTATGGCAGGATAGTTGTCACCGTAAAGTAGAAGCTTGGCTAGCAGTAGCAACAAGTAATAGTAGTGCGAGAGTGATTGAAACCAGTGGCTTTAGAGGTAAGGACATGATAGTTATTTCGTAATGAATATGATTGTTATGATAAATCGTATCACATGTTTAACAAACATTAATCTTATTTAATCGATCATCAAGTTGAGTTTGATATACTCGTTTCACTTGTGGAGAAG
>NZ_JBQSXG010000270.1:0-1419 GCF_052378005.1 Psychrobacter sp. AOP31-B2-9 | reverse complement strand
ACGAATGTCTGTAGTAGATTGGCTATACACAACCTCAACACGGGGTTAGTGTGCGTACAAATACTTTTTGCTATGCTTTACGGATAGCGAACGCAGATAATCAATAAAAATTATCAACCTTATACAACCGCTAGGTTCGATATGGTTATCGTAGCAGGCTAGATAGTTTATTATTGACTATAGTTAAGTGGTTATGCATACAGACTCTAGTGAAAGCGCCTTAAATTTTCCAAATATGTTCTACCGATATATTAACCAGGGATAATGAGAACCATGAAAAAAAATAATCAATTTGCTAGTCCATTCAGCACTTGGAGCGGCCATCGCTTGTTTCAGGTAGTCGCCGGTACGCTGATCGGTGCAATGGTAGTAACTCAAGCGTCGGCGATGTTGCCTACACCAGAGCAAGCAGTGGATGGATCGGCCACTGTACAAGCAACCGCTAATCAAGCTGGCAATTCAAGCGCACAAGCTGTTAACAGCAAAATCACTGCATCATTGGTTAGCACTGATGCAAATGGTGAAGAAGTATTGGTTCCTGTTAATGAAAGTACACGTTTGCAGTCAGGTAATGTCTTAGAGTATCAAGGATACTTTACCAATACCAATGCTGATCGAGTACGTAAAATGACGGTCACCATGAGTATTCCTGAGCAAGTGGAATTGATGAAGACGGTCTCGCCAGAGTTTCCATATGGTAGCGTCGATGGTAATAGTTTTTCTCGTATGCCATTACGTACTAGAGTAAACAACCAGCTGCAAGATGTAGATTTAAAGTACTATAAAGCGGTTCGTTGGGATCTGGAAGGTGTTGGTCTGAACGATACAGTCGCGGTTAAATATCGCGCGCGTGTTAAATAAGCCAGTTCGACATGCCTTAACTGAATCGTAAATTATTCAAGATTTGATTCATAATAGAGAGCACCACAGTTGATGACTGTGGTGCTTTTTTATGGGTGCTTGAATTCTAAAAGCTTTACATACGCAGCCTATTAATAAGTTAAAGCGTTTTTATAAGCTAAAGCGTTGCATATTTGCTTTGAGATTTTTCTTTGATTAACTGCTTAATTGCGTTAATTTGTGGCGTAGTGGCTTTTGATCCAGCAGTGATTAGTGTGCTGCGTTGGCTGGTATCTATTGAGCTGATATGGCCAACGTCTGGCGTAATGATAATATCTGCACGATCTCGTTCATGGTAGTTTGATGCGTGATGCGTGGTACTTGATTGTGCCGTGATATTGTTTTCTAGAAACCCCCAAAAGCTGCTGAATGAGTTGATATTCGGTATGCTATTAGGCGTAGAGGTAGTAGAATTATGATTGCTCTTAGTCACATCTACGGCGATGATAATATCAGCACCCAAATCACGCGCACTATCGATAGGCACTAAACTGACGACACCGCCATCGATATATTTTT
>NZ_JBQSXG010000269.1:0-1420 GCF_052378005.1 Psychrobacter sp. AOP31-B2-9 | reverse complement strand
TTTTAGGGCTTTTTGAACATGGGCCATAGACTGTCGCAAGTCGTGCTCGGTTTTGTCTACAAGACGGCTTGGATAAATTAGCAGTCCCTGTTTGTGAATGTTTAATACAACTTAGTCATCATTGAGTCGTCAAAATAAAGGCTGCGATGACTTGGTTCAGGGAAGATCGCACAATCAAAAGGATGTAATTTTGAATCAAACAATATATGGGCTTTTGGCATTACTGCCAATCGTTCTCTGTGGTATTTTTCTTATAGGCTTGCAATGGTCAGCTAAAAAAACAATGCCTATCATTTTAGTTGTTACCGCTGCGCTTGCCATTTTTATATGGGATATGACGCTTAACCGAGTGTCATCATCTATTATTCAGGGTTTGGTGATAACTGTCTCGGTGTTGTGGATTGTCTTTGGTGCTATTTTTCTGTTGAATACATTAAAACATACTGGTGCAATCGCCGTTATCCGTGCTGGGTTTACCAATGTATCGCCAGATAGGCGTGTGCAAGCCATTATTATTGCATGGTGCTTTGGCTGCTTTCTTGAGGGTGCCTCAGGTTTTGGTACAGCTGCCGCTATTGCTGCGCCTTTGCTGGTGGCGATAGGATTTCCAGCGCTGGGTGCGGTGTTGATGGGAATGATGATACAAAGTACACCTGTATCATTTGGTGCGGTCGGTACGCCTATCGTTATTGGGGTAAATAATGGGTTAGATAAAGCGGCCATTAGCGCTCAACTGGCACAAGAAGGACTAGAGTGGGGCGACTTTTTACAACTGATTACCAGTCAAGTGGCTATCATGCATGGTGTCATTGGTACGTTTATGCCACTTTTTATGGTGATGATGCTCACCCGCTTTTTTGGTAAGAATAAAAGCTGGAAAGAAGGCTTCGCTATTTGGCCGTTTGCGATTTTTGCAGGCTTGGCATTTACAATCCCTTATATGATAACCGGTGTTTTTTTAGGGCCAGAGTTTCCATCACTGGTCGGTGGTTTGGTTAGTGTCGCCATCGTTGTTAATGCGGCAAAACGTGGATTCTTAGTTCCAAAAACCACATGGGATTTTGAACCGCAAAAAAACTGGCCAAGTGAATGGCTTGGTAAGTTAGTCGTTAGTAAGGAATATTTGACGCCGAATGAAGATGGCAAGAAAATGTCTATTTTCATGGCATGGTTCCCTTACTTACTAGTTGCGCTGTTATTGGTTTTTTCAAGAGTGTTTGTGGGCTTCAAAGATTTTCTGACTAGTGTGACGTTAGACTTTACATCAGTATTGGGTGAGGCGGATATTAGCGCTGGTTTTAGTCCTTTATATTTACCTGGTGGATTGTTGTTAATCAGTGCTTTGGTTGCCGCTTTTTTCCAAACCAAAAAGCCAGGTAGTGCACTAAATAGTGCGCTCAAAGAGTCAAGCAAGACTGTG
>NZ_JBQSXG010000268.1:0-1422 GCF_052378005.1 Psychrobacter sp. AOP31-B2-9 | reverse complement strand
CAGTTTTGGTGTATTGCAAGATAATAGTAAAGCTTTTGAATGGTATCAAAAAGCATCTGAACAAGATAATGCAGACGCTCATTACGAGCTTGGTAATTTTTATAGCGAAGGCATAGGAGTTGAAATAGATAAAGACAAAGCTAATTATTACTATAATAAAGCAGTATGTAAGGGTCATTTAGAAGCAGAACAGCGTTTGCAAAAAAGTAATAAGCCACTTGAAGAAGATAAGCACTCTAACGAAAAAGTGGTAGAGGACGCTGATAGTCATATCGAAAGCATAGACTTTGAAAATGATGGAAGTATTTCATTTAAAACGTTCTTTGACAATTACTTCCGTGATGAGTCAAAAATGTTGCCGCAAAATCCAGGCGGAGGTGTTTGGTTTTATGAAAGTATGGATTTTGACGAAAGTTCCAAATTTTATGATAAAGCAAGTGCTATCAGAGAGAAAAATGACTATATGATTGACACTACGTATGCAGACTTTATCATCGACACAAGCTTTACTAGAAATTTTGGTGTTGGTCTCTTCTTACATGTACATCAAAATAGTTATCAATTTCATTTAAAAAATGATACTAAAGACTGGGAGATATTGAACGATATCGAAGAAGCCTACTACAGCGAAAGTGATAAAGCTCTGTATATAGAGGATTATAAAATAAATCTGATAGGAGATGTCGCTCGTTTTTATGGTAAAAGGCTTGTAGAGTGTATCAATGCATATTTAAATCAAAACGAACTTGATAAAATCGATGAAGAAATAGTATCTAATTCAGAGCTTGTGACAGATGCGCTGGATAATATTGATGACAGACTCACTGAAATTAACCAAAAGCTTAATGATCTACGTGAAGATAGCGCAGCTTAGAGTACATTAATCATGAAGTTTCCTTGCAATCAATGTGGTTGGTGCTGTCAAAATCTGGATAAAAATGAAATATATGCAGCTTTAGATAGAGGTGATGGCACATGTAAATGGTTCGATATAGATAGTAAAAGTTGCACTATTTATGAGTCAAGGCCGCTTATATGCAATATTGAAGCAATGCATCAGGTTTGTTTTTCTACTATCCCTTACGATGAATATATAGCGCTGAATATAGAGGTTTGCCAATCGATTCAAGTTAAGTATCGACTGCCAATAATTCAGATATAACCAACAAAGGACTTTGCTATGCCCATCCCTCTAATCATAGGTGCAGGCGCACTAGCTGCATCAGGCTTTGGAATCACTAAAGGCGCTAAAGGCGTATCTCAATTATCTGACGCTAGCGCCACTATTGAAAGAGCGCAAAGAAGGCTTGAACCGCCCCGACTATATCGGAGAGTGGATTGCTTGAGTCAGGCAGCTTTGTCTGACTCACAAAGACTATCATAATATCGTCTCTCAAACTCAAAAGGCGACACATAACTAAT
>NZ_JBQSXG010000267.1:0-1429 GCF_052378005.1 Psychrobacter sp. AOP31-B2-9 | reverse complement strand
TGAACTGACCCCCAAATGTTGGACGGTTTAAGTTTATATCAAGGACTGAGTTCTGTACTGCACAGGACTCAGTCCTTTTAGTTTCACTTGAATACGCTCATGATTGTAATAGTGCATGTACTCATGAATCTGTTGTTCTAACTCCTCAATCGTTTGAGGCTTTTCAATATAAATTGTCTCACACTTTAATGTCCCGAAGAACCCTTCCATCAGTGCGTTATCTAAGCAATTGCCTTTTCTGCTCATACTTTGCTTAATACCATGCTGTTTAAGCACCTGTCCAAACTGTCTCATTTGATAATGCCAACCTTGATCTGAGTGCAGCATGAGTGTCTTATCACGGCACGCTTTCGTCTTTGCTAAAGCATCACCTAGCATCTTGCTCACTAAGTCATAGGTTGGTCGCCTTGAGAGTGTGTAACTGACAATCTCATTGTTATAACAATCAAGTATGGGTGATAGATACAGCTTATCATCACCCACCTTAAACTCAGTAATGTCAGTCAGCCAGCGCTTATGCGGATGACCTGCATAAAACTGGCGCTTTAAATAATTCTTCGCGATCTTACCTTGTTGTCCTTTATAGGATCGGTAATTCTGACGTCTTATCTTTGCGCTAAGCTTCATTTGACGCATAAGCTTAGCAATGAGCTTATGGTTATGATAAGCGCCTTGCTGCTTTAACGCAGCTGTGACTCTACGGTAGCCATACCTGCCTTTGTGCTTGTGGTAAAGCTCAGTAATACATTGTTTTAAGTCTGCATATTTGTCTTTAACATCAAACTGACACCTATGGTAGTAAAAGACACTCTTAGCCATCTTAGCGATGTTGAGCAAAGCAGATAAAGGGTGCTCTTGCCTCAATGCTTCGATGAGCCTTGCTTTCTCAAAGCTTGTTTCTTTTCCTTCTCCTTGAGCAAGGCATCGAGCTTTTTTAGGTAAGCAACCTCCGCACGTAGGTATTCATTCTCACGCTTCAATTCTGCTAATGTCTTTTCATCATCTGGTTTGTCTGTAATAAAGGGCTTACTCATGGCGACTCTACCTTTAGGCTTGGTTGTTAGTCCAGACAAGCCGTGTAATCGATACGCTTTGTGCCAATGACTGATTAGGGCCGGTGAGCTGATGTTAAATGTCAGTGCTGTCTGTGATTGACTTAAACCTTGTTCTAGCATGGTGCTTAACACTTTCAGTTTAAACTCACTGCTGTATTTGGCTTTGCTTGTCTTTGGCTTAATGGCATCTATGCCACCGCTTTGGTATTGTTTGACCCATTTGAGTACAAACTCTGGATTGACGTTAAATTTCTTAGCGGTGGCCTGACTACTATGTCCTTGCCGATAGTATGCGATGACTTGCATCTTAAAGTCTAGATCGTAACGCATAAAAATACCCCATAAGTTGTGTCCAACTTATGGGGGTCGGTTCA
>NZ_JBQSXG010000266.1:0-1447 GCF_052378005.1 Psychrobacter sp. AOP31-B2-9 | reverse complement strand
CGTATCAGCAGCGCCATCAATCAGGGTGTAGGGCGCTTGTTGATGGGTTTTGGTTTGCTGATCCTCTGCGATAGTTTCTAACTGGGTCTTAATCGCTTTATGGTCATTGACCTGACGTCCCAGTCCCGTTGCCAATTGCGTTAAGCGTTCAGCCAGATGTTGACCACCGAGTGCCGTTTGAGTGAGAGTCGGGGTGTGCTGTTGATAGTTGTGTTGCTCAGATTGTGCATGAGTTTGCGGCTGAGTCGTGATGACGAGTGCTTCGCCAGACTTGATATTGATTTGTGCACTGGTATTGGCATTGATACCTTGACGTTTACTACTGGCATCATCGCTTGCAGCATTGATAATTCCCATCTTTAGCGTGGCAGCAACTTGACCATCATCGACGTTCAGCTGTGAGTACGCTTGCTCCGCTCTATGATCGGTAATCCACTCTGATAGACCGTTGCCCGTGTTGCGATAGCCACTCTCAACGGCTTGTTCATCGACAGTCTCAAATAGGCTAGGATGGGTTATTCAGTGGATTTAATAATTAGTTGCTGAAGAGCTTACTTTTAAGCTCATTCTTGGCAGCTTCAAAGTTCTCACTATTACAAGCTTCATTCAATATTTTATTGGAGGGAATACTAGACCAACCAGCTTTATAGTCAAACTTATACGCTTCGTAATTACCTTCGTCTGAAAAACAACAAGCATAATATCCAACCAAAGCTTTACATTCTTTTCCTGATATTTTTGCATCGATTATATTTAGGTTTGGTGTACCAAGAATCTCCGCAGAAAAATAATCAAGTCTCTTATCGTTACTAGGCATAACCTCATAAATAATATCTACACCGTCCAAATTTAGATCGTCATAGCTAGATTTTCCATTGTTGTAACTTAGTGAAGGCGTTGTAGGAATATAAGTCACTAGTGCATCTAGTCGGGTAGGAATATTAGCCTCTTTAGAGTACAAGGTTCTAGCTTTATCATCAAAAGAAGCTATGAATTTATTGTTCTTTAATATAAAGATATGTTCAGGATTCTCATCATTAGATAGTATGGTAAATCCTTTAGTCTCATATTTTGTATAATTATCTGAGAATATATCGCTATTTTTAATTTTGCTATCAAAGTCCTTAATATCTTTAGTTGTAAACCCATATCTTTCTAAATCACTTTTATCAATATATTCTATTATTGATACTTTTTTAGGTTCAGTTATGTCTGAGTTATAACTACAAGATGATAGAAAAGCAATAACAATAGGTATTAATAAATACTTAATTTTCATGGGTGGGCTGTCCTTATATCTTAATTACTGGCTATAACATTGATTTCCTACGTCTTTCCAAGCTTCTTCAAAAGTATCATAATTGTCCCAGTTCATATAATCTAAGCATCTTCTTACACCTGGCATAGAGCTCAGTTCTTGGTATTTTAACCTTTCGCCAGTAGCCTT
>NZ_JBQSXG010000265.1:0-1464 GCF_052378005.1 Psychrobacter sp. AOP31-B2-9 | reverse complement strand
TACTTGCTCGCCATCATCAGAAAACAGAGGACAGATATCACGACTGCCTTGGCATTGCCAATTGTCATCATCATGAGTATCAATAGCGACATAGCGATCTTCATCAGATGGCATTTGTCTGAGCTTAACGAATATCACTGCGCCTTCATCACTATATGGCGTATGACCTGACGATGGTGGATTGCGCAAATACCAGCCTGCTGGATAATGTGTGTCATCTGCAGAAAACATGCCTGACAATACCAAAATCTCTTCACCATTTGGATGCATGTGATGCGGAAAGTGAGAACTCGGAGCATAACGCACCAGACTGGTGGCGCGCGCTTTTTCTTCACCCACGCGATCCAGCATCACCCGTTCTACACCGCTCTGCGGTGAGTTTATCCATTGTTGCTCTTCAACTGCAAGCGCTGCGCGACAAGAAAAATCTGCATTAATAAGCATAAAATAGTGTCCAAACAAGTTCGTTATGGTTGTATCAACTGACCATTATCGCACTAAAATAACTGGCGACAAGGTGCTAGCGATAAGCTCTGTTGTGGTACTGCCTAGAAACAGCTGCTGTAATTTTGAATGACCATAAGCACCCACTACCATAATATCGATGTCGTTTTCCGCTTGAAAGGCTAACAAGCCATTGACCGCATCAGCCGCTGATAAATGATGCGCTTCCACCACAAACCCCGCTGCTTCTAGTTGTGCTGCAGCGGCACTTAAGCTTTGTTTAGCGGTATCATTGTGACTGCCTATCATAACGATATGACCTTCTAAACCTTTTAAGACAGGGCTTCTAGCAACCATCGATGCCGCTTTAATAGCGGTTTTGCTACCATCAAACGCGATCATATATGAACTGGGCGCTTTAAAACTTTCGGAGCAAATCAATATCGGAATATCAGAGGCACGGGCGACCGTTTCTATTTGACTACCAATATTGATGCGACTGTTTTTGTGGTCTTCTCCGCGTCGACCCATGACAATAGCACGATTTTCTGTCTTAAAATTCTCGATAGCAGGTAACAGCTTGCCACGGCGCTGATAGATGCGGACATTCACTCCATCAAAATTGGCTTGGAGATGGCTTTTTGCATCTTCTACCAATGCATTACTATAACTGTTGACCACTTTGGCTCTTTGTTCGTCCATTTGGGTCAGCTCTTCTAATAAAAACTGGCGGCTGTTTACCCCTATCGCACCCGATAAATCACGTCTGGTCGATGCAGGAACCTCACTGACATGTAGCAATCCTACCGGTATGTTCAGTTTACTGGCATACCATGCTGCATAGTCACAAACCGATTCAGTGACTGCCGATCCGTCAATACAGGCTAAAACATGCTGTGTTGTGGTCATAAGCTATCCTTAAATTTTATGGTTTATTGTTTTATTATAAAATCTGAAATCCTTAACTTGATAATAACCAATTTATAGTGCTGCATCCAGTGATCTATATCGGTAGCTACA
>NZ_JBQSXG010000264.1:0-1468 GCF_052378005.1 Psychrobacter sp. AOP31-B2-9 | reverse complement strand
TTCCTTATCCTCACCCGTATGGCGCTGATTGGGCGTCACAAAGTTCAGCTGACTGTGCTTATGCTCATTGTTGTACCAGCGCGTGAAGCTCAGCATCCATCGTCTTGCCGCATCTAAGCTCTTAAAGCCATCGATAGGCCAATTAGGGCGATACTTGCAGGTTTTAAATAAAGACTCTGCAAACGGGTTGTCATTACTGACACGCGGTCTGCTGTAAGAGGTGAGTACCCCAAGCTCATACGCTTTCATGCGCATGGTTTGAGCTTTCATCGGTGCCCCATTGTCTGAGTGTAGCACCACCCCAGTGTGCAATGCATTCTCACTGATTAAAGTACGCTCAAGCAGCTGAGCTGCCAGTACACCTGACTCGTGGTCATAAACCTCCCAGCCAACAATTTTACGGCTATAGACATCCTCTATCATGTACAAATAATAGAACTGACCCCGTACCGGACTTGGCAGATAGGTGATATCCCAGCAGAACACTTGGCAAGGGCCAGTGGCAGTAAAGGTCTTTGGGGCGCTTGAGGCTTTAGGGGCAAGTGCACGACCGCGGTGAGCCAATTGCTCATGCTGCCTCAGCACCCGATAAAAGGTAGACTCTGAGCCATGATATATCCCCTCATCAAGCAGGGTCGGTACAATTTGGGTGGGCGGCAGACTGGCAAAGCGGGGCTGATTGCACACGGCAATAATGGCGGCTTGTTCAGAGGCGCTCAGTTTATTCTTAGGAGCTTGGCGCACGACGTCACACCGTTTATCACCATTCACGTGACCTGCGCGGTACCAGCGCCGATAGGTGCGGATGCTAATGCCAACTTCAATACAGGCAAGGTTAAGTCTGGCTCCTGAGTGATTGGCCTCTTGTATCCAGTCTATGTATTGCTTGCGCTTAGGGAGCAAGGTCAGTCGTCCTCGTGCTCCTCCCAAAACGCTTCCAACTTTTTTCGCAATACCAGTAAGGCGGCAGTTTCAGCTAAAGCCTTTTCTTTTCGAGCAAGCTCTCGGGTGAGTTGTTTGATCTGTTTGCGATCGCTCTGCTGCTGACGCTTGTCTTTCAGGCTTTGTTGTTTGCTGCTGCTAAAGCCTTGTAAGGCGTCAGTACGCCACGCTTTGATTTGCTCAACATATAGGCCTTTGCTGCGGCAGTATTCGCTAAGTTCACTCTCGCTTAGGGTGGCCGTCTCTATAATGGTGGCAAGCTTGGTTTCGCTTGACCAGTCATCAGGGGTTTTATGGTTCGATGGCATGGGGTGACCTTGTTCTCTAGCTTGGGCACGCCAATTATACAGGGTCTGTAATCCGATGCCTTCACTTCTTGAAACCTCGGCAACACTTAGGCTCAGCGGGGGTAGCAGTTTGCTGAGTATAGCCTGTTTACGTTCTTCGCTATATCGTGGCATGATGTGTCCTCATTGTCCCCTTTGGAATTATTATTTAGGGGTGACAACTATCCTGCCATAGGGGG
>NZ_JBQSXG010000263.1:0-1495 GCF_052378005.1 Psychrobacter sp. AOP31-B2-9 | reverse complement strand
AATGATATCCATATCGTCTACGTGATTCATATTACGTAAATAATTTTGGATAATATCTCGGTCGTTTTCTTCGACTAAATCTGCGACCTTAATGACCGTTCCATCAGGCCTTGTTACAGGAATAACGCCTGTTTCAGGGTCCCTCTTTCCTGCCTCACCCAGCACTTCAAGAATAGCATCTACCTCATCATATTTTTCTTTGGTTGATTCACCCGAGTTGACGTTTGGTATATGAATAATGGTTTTTTTGCCATAATTCTCTTCTGAGTTGAGCACTTCATGAATGACATCAGTATAGCGACCCTGATAAAAGTGATAGCCAATACCAAGTGACTTTAGATAGTTATAACCATTGAGCTGCTCATAATAGTTAAAAGAAACCTTATCAAACTGAGCTTCATCTTCAGGTGTCAGCACAGGGATGCTATCGCCACGGAAGTATGAGCCTGTCATAGCGACGATATGGGCATTGGTATTTGCCATGATGCTACGCAACACACCACCTAAGACGTTATCGCCATCGGCAGACACATGATGAAATTCGTCAATAGCGAGCAAACAGTCATTAAACACGCTATCTTCTATTTCCTGAAAGGCAAAACGTAAGGTAGCGTGTGTACAAATCAATATCTCGTCATCGCTTGCCATAAAACGCTTAAACGCTTTGACCTTACTGCTTTCACCACCAGGAATGCATAGATTGTTGTTATCATCAATCTCCCAATCACAAAAGAAACCATACTTACTTAATTCTGTAGAGCTAAACGACCCGCCAATAGATCGCTCTGGCACCGCTACAATGGCTTTTTTAATGCCTTGATTATGTAGCTTATCCAGTGCCAAGAACATGAGCGCGCGTGATTTACCTGATGCAGGCGGCGCTTTTAGCAATAGGTATTGGCTACCTCTAGCAGCATAGGCTCGTGCTTGCATTGATCGCATACCCATAGAGTTTTCGTTTGAGCTAGCGCCTGTTTGAGCGTATTCGAAATGTATTAAATTAGGCACTTTGACATCCTGTTATTTTTTTATACTGTGAAAACAAGCACTCTAACCTCTCTGTGTCATTGCTAAAGCCCTTAGAGGAATAAAGACTATCAACTAACTTATCATTTTCTTCATGAGCTTTTCGCACCTCATCAGGCATCTTTTTGGGATCATACATGTCTCCTAAATTTAGCTCTGAATAACTTTCGCGAGCTTCAATGATATTAAGGGCTGCAATCTCTAGTTGAGCTAGTTTTCCTGAACTAATATTAGGTATAGGAAATGTATTATAAGAAATCCCAGAAGAATAACGAATGCGACTCTCTAATCGACCAGTTATAGCTCTAACCCATGTCATGTGGATATGAACCGCCCCGGGATTGTCGGAGACTTAACATTCTGAGAGAATACGACAATGAAAACACGAAACTACACTCCTGAGATTAAAGAACGCGCCGTTCGCATGCTGATTGAAGCAGCAGTCGACTATCCCTCTACCTGGTCAGCC
>NZ_JBQSXG010000262.1:0-1521 GCF_052378005.1 Psychrobacter sp. AOP31-B2-9 | reverse complement strand
CTCATGACGACCATAAAATAAAACACTAAAAAATAAGTAATACCTAACATCCAGCATTTGAGAGTGTAGCTTAAACGAATCATGTTAGTTTCTCCCAAGGTATTTTGATAATCACGCGTAGAGAAAACCTACTCTAATAGGTTCGCAATAATGAATATTATATATATTATAATGTGAATATACAAGAAAACAGTTTTTTTAATCTTTTTCCACAAATAACAAACTCATATAAATGGCTATAAAGTTGACTTTTGTAGGAAGATCAACGGTTTTAATGGTCGGGTGAAATCGTGATTTATAGCTCAAAACAGTGAGCGGTGTAAAATTAGAAACAAAGGAATACCAACTGTCCTATGCATAAATACGTAATAAGACCACAAGAGATTTACCTATTAGAGCGCTATAGCTCACCCGCTTACTTTAAAGAGATGCGTGATGCTTTTGCAAATATGCTAGAAGCTGCTGAATACGCTTTAGAACTATTCATGAGCGATTTACCTAGCGACTATCGCAATCAGCCTATCAATATGCAGCCTGACATAGTGTGGGGCGAGCGGGTACTGCCAAACTTGCGTAGCACTCTAGACAGTCTTGACGCCGGTTATCAAGAGCTATTAAAAGGAGACTTAGCAGCAATAGGCTATGGCGGTAATGTGGAGAGCGATTTTCGCGCGATCAGTATGGATTATCACATCGACTGGATGTCAGAGCAGCAACAACTGGATTATGATAAGTGGGAGAGAGAAGCAAGCACGCGTGCTTTTAATATGAAAATAACCAGCTATTTTGGTTGGCTAATGGGCAGTTTAATTGAAGAATATACGACTGAATCGCGAGGACCACTTAACCCACCCGAATCCTGGCCTATCTATCGATTAAACCCTCAGTATACTGTTGAGTTAGATGAAGTCGTCCCTGTGGCAGGTATTTATGTACCTAGTAGAGCAGATGCTAGTGCTCAAGTGTTATTGGATGGCATGTTAGCAAATGAAGCTTACGTCGGTTATGATCCTGAAACCATGCAAGCGGTTGGTGATGCACCTGTCACTTGGATGCTTGTTGAGCGCATCGCAAATAGCGGCGGCAGTAGTCAGAATGTCGAGCCGACACACTTGTGTTGTTATTCCCTACAGCCGTGTCCACAGACGGGTTTTTGGTGGTCACCAGAGAATGAAGCACCGCGGTACTTCCAATTGGGCGACGTGATGCCTCAGATCGGTAAGCAGATACGCAAAAATAAACGTCAAATCATTTGGTATCTCAATGAAACCAATCAGTTGGATAATCAAAGCGATATTGACTATATCAAGGTAAAAAGGATTCGGTACGATAAAAGTCGTCAACTATGGAGTAGAGATGCATTTTTTATTATTATTATCGTAGATGTAATCATTTTTCTCTTTGTTGAACAAACCTGTGGAGCAGTTATTTATCAGCAGTTATTACAGGCTATTGGTATGCAAATACTGTGTTTGTTTATGTTCGCAGATTCCAAATGGATGATAGCGTTGGCTAGGGTAG
>NZ_JBQSXG010000261.1:0-1530 GCF_052378005.1 Psychrobacter sp. AOP31-B2-9 | reverse complement strand
GAATATATTAATGATAAATGATGGTTAATGCGATAACTTCAGCGGCCGCCATTATAACATGATTGGTGGCCATATTTAGGTTCGACTTACCTTAGTAGCAAGTAGTAGCAAGACGCCCCTTGAATAAAAATCAGTTAATCTCAATATACAAGTGTAAACTTAACTACGAAAATCATGGTTATATGCTAAACTACGTGCGCTTTCGCAGTCTAATCTCCTGACTGCAATGCTAAATCTGAGCGTCTATAGCGCACTGTAACATTGGCAATGATCGATAGGATTATTTATTATGAAACGTTATGAATGTATTGTCTGCGGCTGGATATATGACGAAGAACTCGGCTGCCCCGAAGAAGGCATCGCACCAGGAACTAAATGGGATGACATCCCTGACGACTGGACTTGTCCAGAATGCGGTGTAGGAAAGCTTGATTTTGAGATGGTTGAGCTGTAATAGACGATTCTCTAATTAGGACACTTCATGACGACATCAAATGATATGAATAGTGCCAAAGAAAAGACCAAATCACAGACAATCCTTGATGAAAATATAGGAAACTATCCCACCGCTGAGTGGCAAAAGTTCGGTATACATCAATGGGGTAACTCTGATCTCAGTGATCACCTTTATCAATCAATGATTGATATCGGTGATGGCATCGAGCTGTGTGTTGAAGCCGGCGGTAATCCTAATAATCCGCCCTTATTAATGATTATGGGGCTTGGCTCCCAAATGATTTTTTGGCCAGACAACTTCATCAAACGTCTCATTGATGCAGGTTTTTTTGTGATACGTTTTGATAATCGTGATATTGGTTTGTCCTCTAAAGTACAGATCGAAGGGTTGCCACGTATCAACCAACTAAAAATGATGCTGCGTTTACAAGCTGGCTTATCGAATAAGAGCACACAAGTTGCTTATAATTTAACTGATATGGCAGAAGACACGGTTCGCTTAATTAAGGCGTTGCAGTTAGGAAAGACGCACCTGCTCGGCGCTTCTATGGGTGGCATGATTGCACAAATCGTGGCCGCACGCTATCCAAGCTTAGTACAGCGAATGGCGCTGATGTTTACCACGACCAACCGCGCTTTCCTAAAACCACCCAAGCCAAAGCAGTTATATACCCTCATCAACCGCCCTGAGAGCCATTCTGAGCGCGATATTGTACGGCATAGCGTTTGGTTTATGAAGACAGTCGGTACACCCGGTCATGTCAATGTACGTATGGTGCGTGAGATTGCTAAAATACGATATCAGCGCAACTTCCATCCACTAGGTACTGTGCAGCAGCTTAATGCTATTCTCTCGTCAGGCTCTATCAGTCGATTCAGTAAGCAAGTCAAAGCGCCCACTATCGTATTACATGGCAGTGCGGATGGACTGCTACCTGCCTCACAAGGCCGCGTGGTCGCAAAGACCATTCCTAATGCCTCGTTTTATTTAATCGAAGGCATGGCACATGATATTCCTGAGTATTATCAGCCGTATATGGTTGACTTAATCAGTAACCATTTATTAGAAAATTA
>NZ_JBQSXG010000260.1:0-1530 GCF_052378005.1 Psychrobacter sp. AOP31-B2-9 | reverse complement strand
CAGACCCTTCTTCACCGCTTTTATCTTAATCGTCCCCGGACACACCAGCTTAATCCCGCTGTCATCAATCGTCAGTGACGCCCCCGCGCTAGTTTGCAGCTTGATGCGTTTCGGACTTGCGATATTCACTTGTCCCGACTCGCTACCGATGGTCATACCCTGCTGGCTATGCAATTGCAGCTCACCGCCCTGTGCTTGTATCGCTACTGGCTTGGTATTAGCACTGATATGTAGTCCTGATAGACCCGCTTGACCACCGACGCCTGAGAGTGAGTCAATCGTATCTGCCGCCAGCGTATAACTACCTGCCACCATATCTGATTGCGTGCTGCCTGATTGCCTAACGATCGTTTTCGCCGTCCACAGTGTATTGCTGCCTGATGCGAGGATACTATCTTTACTAACCAGTAGCACATCAGCCGCACCAAGTACCTCAGTATCTAGCGTCTCATCGATAATTTGCGCCGTACTCTTAAACCCTTCTATCGACGCTCGGGCACCACTGAGTGCTTCGGTCGATTGTAGGTGTGCGTGCTTGGCCTCCGCTAACGTCTCGCTCAGCTCAGCGCCTAACTTAAGCTGCTGCTGTCCTGCATCATTGACCCATGCAGACTCATGCTCAGTTTGCGTGTGTCTGATATCAAAGGTAGAGAGTAGCACCCCCGTATCACCACTAATCTGTAGTCCATGATCGGTGGCGACATTGATGCCTTGACCACTATCATTTGATTGATGATTGCTAAAGCGATGGCGTAGTGTACCCAATGAGACGATATGCTCATCAGGGGCAAAGACTGCACTAGACGTGATGGTGGGGGTCTCAGCATTAGCCCGCGCACCAGTATTCACCGCCCACTGTAGACCGACCTTGTTTGGCGTATCATCAAAGCTCATCGTCACTTCAGACTCAGCCGTCAGCCCGTACTGCGCAATACCAGATATCCAGCCGCTATGGGTATCATCGTCATTGATTTGCGAGTGACCGAGACCGCCGCCATGCCATCTGGGGGAGGCACCGCCTTTGAGGTTATGTCGATTGGCTAAACCAGCATCCTGAGTGGTGATGTCTTTCTCATCCACATCACCCATACCGATACCATCAAAGAGCGCACGGCTGATCACGGGACTGTCAATATCGCCATACCAGTGGTTAAGGAGTACGGACTGTCCGATACGCGGAGCAAACTGCCAACCATGCGCTGCCCCCGATGACAGTTGTAATGCGCGTAGGGGCGGGGTGGTGCCATCATCGTGATCACTAATACCTGACCAGACAGGGGTGGTGATGGTCTGCTGTAGATTATCATCAGTGATACTAGACGCATAACTAGGAGAGGATGAGCGGCTCACATCTCCTGTACGCGCTTGGGTGAGGCCGTGATAGGTACTACTGGCAAAAGACAAGCTACTTGGATAAGGCATATAAGGAATAGACGCATCAAGTAGCGTAGCTGATACCCATACACCAGTATCACGAGCAATATCAAAGCCATGATCGGGCATGGATGATAGCGTCAGTCTTGTGGTGCC
>NZ_JBQSXG010000259.1:0-1536 GCF_052378005.1 Psychrobacter sp. AOP31-B2-9 | reverse complement strand
AGCTCACCTAAGACCTTTTTTCGGTACTTGGTAATAAAAACCAAATGAACGTGGAGGTTAAAGGCGGCATGACGGTTTTTGTATATCTCACTCATTGTAATAAAAACTCTTAAGTGCTAGTATTATAAGTATATTACTAAATGCACACTCATTAATAAAGAAGGCATTTATGAAAATCAACAAAGCGTATAAATTTAGGCTTGAGCCTAATACGGAGCAGGAGATTGTTTTAAATAATCTTGTCGGCTCTGCACGTTTTGTTTGGAATCAAATGCTAGCGATCTCATTTGAAATGTTTGCTAAAGATGAGTTTATCAATGCCACCAACCTTGTTAATAAAATCATGGGTCTAAAGAGCAACCCTGATTTTGCATTCTTAAAAAGCAGCTCAAACGCGGTGTCTTTACAACAAAAAGTACGTGATCTGGCATCGGCTTGGTCGCGTTTCTTTGATCCTAAAGTACATGCCAGATTAAAAGAAAATAAAAAGAAACCTCGCAAACCCAAGTTCTTTAAACTGGCTGACGGCACAGAAATCCAGCTACGCCCGTTGATGCCAAGATTTAAGCGCAAATCAGATGGGCGCGACTCAATTCGCTTGGTTCAGTTTGATAAATACTGCCGTGTTGAGGGCAACCGAGTAAAACTGCCTAATGGCATTGGCCTGGTGAAGTTTAGGAAGTCGCAAGACATTATTGGTACAATTAAAAATGTCACCATCGGCAAGAAATCGGGGCACTGGTACGTGTCGTTTGGCACAGAGCGCGAACTGGCTGAGAACCCTCGCCACTCCTCTAAAAGCGCCATTGGCTTAGATATGGGTATCAGCAAACTACTCACCACCTCAGACGGTCAGTACATCAAACCTAAGAACAGCTTTAAAGCCAATCAAGTAAAACTGGCTAAATTACAGCGTCAATTAAGCAGGAAGGTTCTGTTTAGCCAAAACTGGAAAAAGCAGAACCGCAAGATTCAAAAGCTACACCATCATATCGCTAACATTCGCCATGACTACTTGCATAAAACCACCACCAGTATCAGCAAAAACCACGCCATGATTGCTTGTGAGGATTTAAAAGTCGCCAATATGTCGAAATCAGCCAGTGGTACGGTGGAGAATAAAGGTCGTAATGTCAAAGCCAAGTCAGGATTGAATAAATCAATCTTAGATCAAGGTTGGGGCATGATGGTCAATATGCTTGAGTACAAGCAGCAATGGCGCGGCGGCTTACTGATTAAAGTAAATCCACGATACACTAGCCAAACTTGCTCTAGGTGCCAGCATATCGCTAAGGAAAACAGACAAACTCAGTCTAAATTCGAGTGCGTCAAATGCAGGTATGTTGCGAACGCTGATTTTAATGCGGCTCGTAATATATTAGCGGCAGGACATGCCGTATTGTCTGCGGAGGGAGGATGCAGTAAAGGTCGCCCGTTGAAACAGAAAACAAGTGACCCTCGTGAGAAGGTCGCCTAAGAGCATTTGCTTTTAGAATCCCCCACTTGAGCTTTGCGAAAGTGGTGGGAGTATGTCAA
>NZ_JBQSXG010000258.1:0-1554 GCF_052378005.1 Psychrobacter sp. AOP31-B2-9 | reverse complement strand
TTAGCGAATGTGTATCACCTTTTTTTAATGAGGACACGCTTCAATATTCTGACAGCTCTTACTTAAACAAAATAGGGCGTAACCATAAAACATAGACAAAAAAAGCCAGCAACCTAAGGTTGCTGGCTTTTTATAGACTGAGTCTAACTATATAGAAGATTACTCTTCAGAATAGTCTTCGTCAGCAGCTTCTTCGTCAGCAGAATCTTCGTTGTTACCATCTTCAGAAAGAATGGTAACCAAGATGCTAGCAGTAACGTCATGGTGTAGCTGAATATCAACATTGTATTCGCCAACTTGACGTAAAGTGCCTCCAGGAAGCTTGATTTCAGCACGATCTACTTCTAGACCTGAGTTAGTCAATGCTTCGGCGATATCGCGAGTACCGATAGAGCCGAATAGCTTGCCTTCGTCACCTGATTTAGCACGCATGATGACATTAACATCAGTTAAAGCATCAGCACGCTCTTGAGCACTAGCGATTTCTTTTGCTTCTTCAGCTTCAAGCTCAGCACGACGTGCTTCGAACTTTTCAATGTTAGCTTTAGTAGCAGGTAGTGCTTTACCCAAAGGGATAAGAAAGTTACGTCCGTAACCTGGTTTTACATCGACAGTTTCACCGAGTTTACCAAGGTTGACGATACGCTGTAACAAAATAATTTGCATGAGTCATTCCTAGTTAATTAACGGTTAACCCTGATGGTTATCAGTGTATGGAAGTAGCGATAAGTAACGAGCTTGCTTGATAGCAGTAGCTAGTTGACGCTGATATTTAGTAGATGTACCGGTAATGCGGCTTGGTACGATTTTACCATTATCACTGATGTACTGTTTTAGCAATTCAACATCTTTATAGTCGATGTGAGTGATGCCTTCAGCAGTGAAACGGCAGAATTTGCGACGGCGATAGAAACGTGCCATGAGTATTCTCCTTTAATTAGTCTTCACTGTTGTCGTTGTCGTCGCTATCGTTTTCACGATTGTCTGGACGACGAGTAGTTGCTTTGCGTGCGCGTTTTTCATCGGCATTCTTGGCTAACTGCGACTCTTCAGTGACAGCTTCGTCACGGCGCATAACTAGACTACGAATGATCGCGTCGTTATAGCGGAATAATTCTTCAAGTTCAGCCAAAGTTTCACCGTCAGTTTCAATATTGAAAAGAACGTAGTGAGCTTTGTGAATCTTGTTGATTGGATATGCCAATTGACGGCGGCCCCAATCTTCTAAACGATGGATAACACCGTTGTTGTCTTGAACTAACTTGATGTAGCGCTCAACCATGCCGACCACTTGGTCGCTTTGGTCTGGGTGTACAAGTAACACCAGTTCGTAATGTCGCATTATGACTCCTTACGGATTAGTAGCTATTAACCCTATGTTAATAGCAAGGAGATTTATAAGGTAAGCCCAATTCTGACCAGTTTTTATAAAAAACAATCTAGAATAAGCTTAGGATATAAAGCGCCGTATTATAGCAGTACTCAATCATTAACACAAAGGTTAATCGCTGAGATACTGCTAATAAACTATAAATTTCATAAATTGCTTTCTAA
>NZ_JBQSXG010000257.1:0-1557 GCF_052378005.1 Psychrobacter sp. AOP31-B2-9 | reverse complement strand
GGAATTAAGTATATGGTAGTAGATATCACTAACCCCGAATTAGTAGACAAAGATGAATTTCTACATAATGTACTACAAGCCATAGAGAATTTCTATTGCAATTTATACTACGCTATTGCTGATAGAAGTGTATTGATATTGATATTCAATCTAAGCGATAGTAAGTATGCTGATGAGATTGAGATATACATAAACCTACACGCTCCAACTGCTAGTTCCCAAGCGGTCAAACGTACTGATATCAAAGACCTTGACTGCATGACCTACGCATACCATGACGCTGATGGATGGGAGCGTGGGAGCGCAATTAAAGTTAAAGAACTAAGTATGGACGATATTTTTAACCTAATGGAAAAAGTATATGCTAGACGACTAAAGGATGGTGAGGTCTGCCATGCCGAAGTAGCTTAACTAGCTTTATCTAAATAAAAAGATAGAGTACAGCCCAACAGCCTTAATGGTTAGACAGGTACAGCAGGACGACTAGACAAATCAGCAGTCTTGCTTGTGCATAGCGTGTTACGAATAAAATCTAGCAGTACGGACTCTTTACTCTCTGATGACCCTTTAGCAAAATTAACAAAGTTATGATACACAAGGTAGTTGTTCAAATACTTAGTAGCCACACCCTTAAAGCGGTGCGTTATCAGGTCTTTAAGCCTACTGTGGTAGTTATTGACCATTTGGATATTGAATAAGCCATTACTGCGTTTCTTAGTAGCAATACGGATGTGATTTAGCTCCATATCCAGTGATAGTTTTTGATAAGGACGCAGCGAGTCAGTAACAAATACTGAGTTTTTTGAGATATTGCCATCTAATACTTTCTGCAAGTCTTTTAATGATGGTTTGCCTAGGTTTGATATCTTAGCAACGGATAGACCATCTAAGTTGACGGCACAAGGAACGCAAACCTTTTCTGTTGATAAGCCACGCTTACTCGCCTTAGTTCCTCGCTTATAGGCTATACGTGGCAATTTAAAAGACTTGTGATTACCCTTATATGATATTGCGGTAAATGTTTCGTCAGCTTGCACGACACCATCAAGCTCAACGTCAGTCATCATATTTTGTAGCGCATCAAGTATCTTGTGTCGCCATGCAAAGGCGGTAGCCAAATTGATATCACATATTTTGGCGCATTTGCGTAAGGGGTACTTCTCAATCATACAGTGGATATACTTTTCCCAAACCTCAATGCCTTTTTGCGAGTTGTATAATATAGTGCCTGTTTGCTCAACAAATGATTTTTTGCAGTCACGGCACAAGTAGCGTTGGTTGTTGCATTTAGTGCCATTTTTGACGAAATGGGTAGAGTCGCAATGAGGGCATTTTGATACCTCTTTAGCTGCAATAACTTTTTCAAGAGAATTTTGACCTGAAATATCACCAAGAAAGAGCTGTTTTTCTTTCTCAGAAAGGTTGTTGAATAACTGTTTGAGAATGTCGATGTTTTTTGTGGCGGTTGACATGGTTAAACCCTTATAAATCAAAGCCTGTAGAGTCATTATATCATTTATCAATAAGTTATATCAACACACTATTAAAACAGAGCCT
>NZ_JBQSXG010000256.1:0-1589 GCF_052378005.1 Psychrobacter sp. AOP31-B2-9 | reverse complement strand
TTGATTGCTGGGGCAGTTCAGAATTTCAATTTGAGATTTATGGTTAAAAATAGTATAGGCAATCCAGCCCCAAACCAAAAATATTTGCTTATAAGTGAAAATGGAAATACAAGTTTTGGCACAACAGATAATAATGGATTTACTGAATCAGTTTATACATCTGAAAAGACAAAGTTCAGTATTCATGTGATTTTAGATTAAGGATTAGTATGTCTAGTTATTATACTCAAGCGGTTTTTATTAATGAAGTTCCAGATTTTTTGTCCATAGAAAAAATTAGTTATAGTCACTGCACTACAAAAGAGTTATAATTTGGATGAATATCATAAAACAATTTAGATAAGTCATTTTCCATCCAACCTTGGCGTAAAAACTTCACTTGAGCCCATTTTTTCTCGATGGGATTTAAGTCAGGACTATAAGGTGGTAAGAATAGAAGCCTGTGACCATGCCTGTTAAGCAGCTTTTGAACGCGCTTATGAAAGGTCGCATTATCCATAACGATCACACATTTTTTCTTAAGCTTTGGTATCAGCGTGAACTTGCACCAGTGATAGAAAACCTCTTTATTGATGTTGCTCTTTAAGCAATCGAGTGCAAACAGCATTTTGCCATATAGCGCACCAATCACGTTGGTTCGCTCCTTGGCTTGCCAGTTATAACTGCCAATGCAGGGGCTACCAATGGGTGCATAACCACAAGGACGCATCGTTTCACTTTCAAAGCCACTCTCGTCCATATAGACAATAGCAAAGCCTTGAGCAATGTAGTGGTTAAGTTTTTTTAGGTAGTGAGCCCTCTTTAGTGGACAAGCTTTGGGATGCTCAAGTGTCTTTTTTTTTTGCTAACACCAATACGCTTTAAGGCTTTGCTGATGCCTGTTGGGCTACAATTAAAACGCTGTGCTCGCTCATAGTGATAATCGTCAGGGTGGTCTTTGACATCCTGAGCTAGGGCTTCATCCTCTATTTTGTAGGGCTTAATATATCGAGTGGTTTTACTATGAAGACGCTTTTTCCACTTCTGGATAGTCGTTGGACTGATATCATAGAAAACAGCAGCTTCGGCAAAGGTCATGCCCTCATCTAAGCTTTTTAAAACTTGTTTGCGATAATCTAGGGAGTAAGTCATGGTCGTTTATACTGGTAATCGTTTAATTGATTTATTTTATAACATTTTTGTGGTCATCTGACTATATGAAGTTCAGTTCTCCAATTCAATTTCTAAGAATCTTTATAAAGTTTTAGTTATTCCTGCATATTCTTTATCTAAAAACGAAAGCGCATCATTAGTAATAAAAGTTGATAAAATTCCTATAAAAAAAATAAAATTAGATATATATTCTCGCAGCACATATCCAGTTAAGAAAATTTCATTAAAGTCAATATTATCTGAAACTTGTACCGATAGAAAAAATACTTGTACTTTTGATTTGAAACTCAAAATATATCAAATTGATAAAAAAAATAATAGAGCCATATTAATGAACTACAATAGTATTGAATTGCTATCTAAAAAAGAAAATAAATATACTGGTTACTATATTTACCGAAGAAGTAAAAAACTAAGTCAAACTTCCAAGGAAACAA
>NZ_JBQSXG010000255.1:0-1657 GCF_052378005.1 Psychrobacter sp. AOP31-B2-9 | reverse complement strand
CCCCCTATGGCAGGATAGTTGTCACCCCTAAAGAATAATCCAAATGGGGGTAATGAGGATCAATCATGCCACGTTATAGTGAAGAGCGTAAACAGATCATACTCAGCAAACTGCTACCACCGCTGAGCCTAACCGTTGCCCAAGTTTCAAGAGATGAAGGCATCGGACTACAGACCCTGTATAATTGGCGTGCCCAAGCCCGACAAAAAGGCCACCCTATGCCTGGACACAATAAAACCCCCGATGACTGGACAAGTGAAACCAAACTTGCCACCATCATAGAGACTGCCGCCCTAAGCGAAGCTGAGCTTAGCGAATACTGCCGCAGCAAAGGTCTCTACGTTGAGCAAATCAAAGCTTGGCGCGCGGACGCCCTCAAAGGCTTTAGCAGCAGCAAACAACAAAGCCTTAAAGACAAACGTCAACAACAAACCGATCGCAAACAGATCAAACAACTCACCCGAGAGCTTGCCCGAAAGGAGAAGGCCCTAGCTGAAACTGCCGCCTTGTTGGTACTCAGAAAAAAGTTGGAAGCGTTTTGGGAGGAGCACGAGGACGACTGACCTTGCTCCCTAAGCGCAAGCAATACATAGACTGGATACAAGAGGCCAATCGATCAGGTGCCAGAGTTACTCTTGCCTGTATTGAGGTTGGCATCAGCATCCGCACCTATCGGCGCTGGTACCGCGCAGGTCAGCTCTCTCATGACAAGCGCCCCGATGCCGTACGGTCAGCACCCAAGAACAAACTGACAGAAGCTGAACAAGCCGCGATTATTGCTGTGTGTAATCAGCCCCGCTTTGCCAGTTTGCCGCCGACCCAAATTGTACCGACTCTGCTGGATGAGGGGGTATATTATGCCTCTGAATCCACCTTCTATCGAGTGCTAAAGCAGCATAGCCAACTCAACCATCGTGGTCGTGCGCTAGCCCCTAAGCCCTCAAGCGCCCCGCAGACCTTTACCGCCACTGCTGCCTGCCAAGTGTTCTGCTGGGACATCACCTATTTGCCAAGTCCAGTTCGTGGTCAGTTCTATTATTTGTATATGATAGAGGATGTCTATAGTCGTAAGATTGTCGGCTGGGAGGTCTACGACTGTGAGTCAGGAGCATTGGCCGCTAAGCTGCTTGAGCGGACTTTGATCAGTGAGCAATGCTTGCACACCGGTGTGGTACTACATTCAGACAATGGTGCACCGATGAAAGCGCAAACCATGCGTATGAAGGCTTATGAGCTTGGGGTTGTGAGCTCATACAGCAGACCGCGTGTCAGTAATGACAATCCCTTTGCAGAATCGCTGTTTAAAACCTGCAAGTATCGCCCTAATTGGCCCACCGAAGGCTTTAAAAGCGTTGAGGCGGCAAGAACATGGGTGCTGACATTCACACGTTGGTACAATGATGAGCACAAGCACAGTCAGCTTAACTTTGTGACGCCCAATCAGCGCCATACGGGCGAGGATAAGGAAATACTAGCCAAACGTCATGAGACGATGCAGCGTGCTAAAGCCCAAAACCCGATACGCTGGGGTAGTCAAGAGGTGAGAGATTGCGAGCCTGTGGGTCCGACAACACTAAACCCTGTAAAAGAGCAACAACAGGATCAATTACGAGCCGCTTAATTTAGTTTATGGTGACAACTAGCTTGAAAAACTCCG
>NZ_JBQSXG010000254.1:0-1681 GCF_052378005.1 Psychrobacter sp. AOP31-B2-9 | reverse complement strand
GTGACTGTATTACAGGCACCAAGAGCGAAGCGTTTTAACCCACTTAAAGAAATCAGCTTGGGCTCTATGGCGATATCACATATCTGTGATGAGGATGTTGCAGATGAACCACCTCATACAGACTTCAAATTACCTAGCAGTGTTGCGTATTTGATTGGTCACAATATTGATTTTGATATGGCCGTTCTTAAAAATGCGGGCGTAACTCATACGCCTAAATTAATATGTACCAATGCGATGGCTAACTTCCTGCTTCCTACGCTTGAAAGCCATAAGCTAGTATCCCTCCTCTACCACTTTCACCGTGATATAGCCCGTGCTCAAGCAAGAGATGCTCATGCTGCCATTGCTGATATTTACTTCACTGAGCTGGTGCTTGGTAGTCTGATTGACTTGGCGAATAGCCAAGGCCATGAGATAAGTGATGTGGAGAGCTTATATGAATTTAGCGAAATAGCGCGTGTACCCACGCACTTAAGTTTTGGTAAGCACAAGGGTGAGGCTATTGCAGATTTAGCGACTCACTCGGATGGTGCTGGATATTTGAAGTGGCTATTGAAACAAGATACCGTTGCTCCTTATTTAGCTCAGGCTTGTAAGAATGCTCTAGAGTAGTCTGCGTAAATATAAGTAGCATCAAGCGATGCACTTTTATTATTCGTCCATTTTAAAGGCTTATAACCTCAGTATAATAAAAGCGCAAATCATAGTATTATTTTACATGTTTTATCCCTTCGTGCAATTGACGCCGACGCTCTTGCGCAGCGTTATAGCGATGAGCTTTAGCCAGCTCAATCTCTTCATGAGTTTGGATTAGTTCAGACGGCATCATCAGCGCCTCATCCATATTGATCGTATCGACATACATAGCATTACCTGTGAGAATTGAGCGCAATACTTTATTGGCATTAGTTTCATGAAGACTTTCAATCACAGCAATGCATCTATCAACATCTGCTAACTTTAGCTTAATCATCATTTGGGCATCGTAATAAGACTTAGAATATCCCTTACTGACTGCCACACACCATAAAGCTACTAATGCTTCAGGGCTAGCAACAGGTACATCAGCCATACCAAATATCTCTTTAGATATAGGCTGATTAAATGTAAGACCTTTAGGGGTGATTTGGAATGAAAGTGCGAGAGGATATTTTTTAGTTTCATCACTATCATCTTTGACAGTAATGATGAGCTGTTGGTGGGCATTCCATATAAAATCAATTCCATACTCTTTAAGGACGCTTTCAAATTTGCAGCAGTCATTTTCAGAGATCATGAAATTAATATTGGTGGTCGCACGAGGCGGTGCATACTCTGAGTAGGCAAGTGTGCCAATAATCACATACTCAATATTTTCTTCTGACAGAACATAGATGAGCTGTTTAAATAACTTTTGGTATTTATTCATTCGGCCATTTGACTCGAACAACCTTAAAAGTTCCATTGACTCACTCATATCTACCCGCCAAGCTTTATATCAGTTATTGTCAGTTGTTAGTCATCATTTTACAGAACTTCTAATAGGATTATTTTCTCGTTTGATCATCACATTAAGCCATGCATCTTTACAGTCGGCTCTTTTATCGGCCGACAACCAGATATCGTATTCAATCACTTGCGGTATGTTAGCAACAATGGTTGTCCAGCGTGATTCATTCATATCACAAAAGAAGCGCTC
>NZ_JBQSXG010000253.1:0-1688 GCF_052378005.1 Psychrobacter sp. AOP31-B2-9 | reverse complement strand
GTCTGATGCCAGCATACTTTTTAGAACACCACCATTTTTTTTACTAAAACAGGTTGTCGTTTGAGGTTTTTAGGCATATCTTAAGGCATTTATTTTATCTTTCAGTAATTAACATCTGTTTTATTGACGTCATTTGCCTATTGAAATATAAATGGATAGTGCGATATAGCACTGTCCACCTTTTAATGTGCATGTGACTATATACTATTGTTTTTGTGAGCTGCTTTTGATACCTCCTATCAACAAGTCACAGCTGATGATAACCATAGTATGAGTAATGAAACACTTATTATATAAAACGGCCTTAATATGTCTGCTTCAAAACCATCCCTCCCCAATAAACCTGTTGCGTCTGAGCGAGTTCGTTCTGCTGATCTACCCGTTGCATGGATTATGATGCTCGGACTCATCGTAGCGGTAGGGCCTTTATCTATCGATATGTATCTTCCTGCGCTACCATCAATGGCAGATGACTTTGGCGTCTCTACGGCTTTTATGGCAAATTCTGTCCCAGCTTATTTTTTGGGTCTGGTATTTGGTCAGTTGTTTTATGGCCCATTCAGTGATCGTGTTGGGCGAGTGAAGCCTTTATATATTGGTATGACGTTATATGTTATCGCCTCAATTATTTGTGCAACCACAAATAATGAGTATGTGTTATTTGCCGGGCGAACCGTGCAAGCGCTTGGAGCCTGTGTGGGATCAGTGGTCACGCGTGCCGCGATTCGTGACCGTTTGACCGCCAAGCAAACGGCAAAAGCATTTTCTATCATGATATTAGTAATGGGTCTGGCACCAATATTGGCCCCATCGCTTGGTGCGCTATTTTTACAGTTTTTTAACTGGCATTCTATTTTTTGGTTTTTGGCTGCCTTTGGTGCGCTTAATTTGTTATTGGCTAAGTTTTTCTTCTTTGAAACACTTATCGAAGAAAACCGAAATGTACGTCCAGCAAAAGAAGTGCTTAGCCAGTATTGGGATTTATTAAAAGACCCAACATTTAATTATCCTGCCATTGGCGGCGGGCTTTTGATGGGAGCCATGTTTGTTTATATTAGCTCGGCCTCTGAGTTGATTATGGATACTTATGGTATGTCAGAAACGCATTTCGGATGGCTGTTTGGTATGAATGCCGCGGGATTTGTCGGTTTAACCCAATTGAATCAATTGTTGACTAATCGCTTTCGGCTATTAAGTATCTTGCGTTTTGGTGCGATGATGCAGGTTATCTCTGCGGGCGTGCTCTTTGTGATAGGTCTATTTTTGGGTACAGATGCCTGGCTACCACTGGTATTGGTCTGTATTTTCTTTTGTATCTCAGGCTTAGGCCTGACTCAGCCCAATGCCTCTGCTATTGCACTGGCGTTCCAAAAAAGCCGTGCTGGTATGGCAAGTGCACTACAAGGCTCATTGATGTTTTCAGTTGGTATTTTCGGTGGGTTATTGTTAAACCTATTTCCAGTTAATCCTGTGCTAAAAGTTGGTATTGCGATGTTTGCACTAATGGGGCTTGGTTGTTTCTTGATTTGGCAAATAGATCGTAACTTAGATTTGAATGACGCAGAGTAGTATTATTAAATTCAAATTTTTAAAATGCCCAATATATATATTATATATTGGGCATTTTTTTTATTAACTTATAAATACAAGTCTTTCATCAGATCAAAAATTAAATTATTAATATATAT
>NZ_JBQSXG010000252.1:0-1710 GCF_052378005.1 Psychrobacter sp. AOP31-B2-9 | reverse complement strand
ATATTATGTAAGGTAACGGTATATCCTACAAACAAAGCAAGCTCTTCATCATAGTATTTTTTTTGGTGCAAAAAATGAATATTGATTACTGAGTTTTTCTTCCAAAATATATAGGGTTTCTCTTGTTCTAGAGTGTATAAGTCAAAAGAATCAGGACTATAAATAGAAAATTTTATTGAATCCAATCCTTCGTCTTTCTTATATAGGCTTGTAGGTATTTCAACAGTGATTTGGCTCTTGTAATCGTCTGCATAGATTGTTTGTCCTAAAACGCTAGAGTATAAGATAATCTGAGAATTATCAGGTGGAGTGATTCCATAAAAATTAATATTAACTTTTTCTGAATTTTCATTAGCAATACTAGCTAGATAGCTAGTATTGTTTAGTTTACTCTCATTTATTAGAAGTGATACGTCTTCAAAGCTTGTTTTTTCGTGATTAAATACATTCATAGATGTAGAGCCCTTATAGAAGATAGCTAAATAAAATATGGGTAAGGCTAAAATGAAAATAATAAATATAATTTTTGATTTCATGTTTTATTCTATTTTTTACGGAATATTTCCATATTAGAAGGTAGTCCAGTAGGCGATTCAGCGGCTGTTGGTAATGCTTGACCACCGGCATTACGCCAAAGTGCGTAGCCATTTGTTCCTTCACCTCGACCACCAGTTAAAAAAAGAATTCCTGTTTCTGCGAGTCCATCATGTTTCAAAGCTTGATAAGTTTGTGATAAGTTTAAAATAGATTTTTGTGGTTCTTCTTCGCGTTTTTCTTGCAGTGATGCTACTATAGACTCTGACTCGCTTCTATTTCTTATAACATTTGCATATGATGTGCGTTTGTAATAAGCATGAACTTCGATATCAAAACGATTTGCTATTTTCTGAGCTAAACTGTCTTCTGGTTTAGCTTCAGACAGAGTGTCATAACTATCTTTTGCACGTAAAAGTATCGAGTCAGAGAGACCGGTCCTACAGGCATATGAATAAAACTTTCCAGACGAAACAAAAGCATTGGAAGGAATGCTTGCTAAGTCAGAAATTGTAAAATTTACTGTTGGGCTAGAATCAAGATTTAATGTTATAACACCATTCAGTCCGTGAGAGAAAAAAGCAACATCTTGAAGCTTGAAAGATTCTCTATTGTTTTTGAGAATGCTCATCAAGCCTTCTTTACTATCAATAGCTTTGAATTCCACCTTATTAGCATTAATTTCATTTTTCAAACCTTCGATTGCAAGTTTTTCTGTACGAGTATATCCTTTATTTATATATGCAATAGTTGCTTTATCACAACTTCTGAATTTTGGACTCCGAACAAAAGGGTAAGATGCAGCTACAAACATCATTTTTAGCCAAAAAAGATCATAATGCATCTCTGAACCAATGAATATGATATTTTCCGTTTTCGGTACTCTTGTACTTACTACCGCTCTATTAGTATTACTCTTTGGACTAGTCGATGACTTTCCAATTAACTCCCAATTATCAGCCATTAGAATTTCACCTCAATTTCTAGATCTTCAATTGCATAACTTTCTAATACTTTTGTTCTGCCTTCATCATCTGTAACACCTGTTTCAATACTTCCATCAGGTTTCGTAATTTTGTAGTGACAGTTCGGTATGGGTTCTTGAGTATCTTCATCAACAACTACGAACCCTTCATCGTATACAATTCTTAAGTTGTTATCTGTTTCTATTACTTT
>NZ_JBQSXG010000251.1:0-1723 GCF_052378005.1 Psychrobacter sp. AOP31-B2-9 | reverse complement strand
AACTCAATCAATTTAAGGATGAATAATGAGTAAGATTTATGATTTTACTGCTACGTGTATGGATGGCACGACGCAAGCGTTTACTGATTATAAAGGTCGCGTGCTATTAGTCGTCAATACCGCCAGTAAATGTGGGTTCACTCCGCAGTTTGAAGGGCTAGAAGCACTATACCAACAGTACAAGGAGCAAGGACTAATCGTTATCGGTTTTCCTTGTAACCAATTTGGTAGCCAAGACCCTGGTAGTAATGATGAGATTGGCGCGTTCTGCCAAAAGAACTATGGTGTTAGCTTCCCTATGATGGAAAAGGTGGACGTTAATGGAGAGGGCGCTCATCCACTATTTAAGTGGCTAAAAGCCCAAAAAGGCGGCTTACTAACAGATGGAATAAAATGGAACTTCACCAAGTTTTTGGTCGGTATAGATGGGCAAGTCATTGACCGCTATGCACCA
Organism: Psychrobacter sp. AOP31-B2-9; assembly: GCF_052378005.1. Lineage (NCBI taxonomy): Bacteria > Pseudomonadati > Pseudomonadota > Gammaproteobacteria > Moraxellales > Moraxellaceae > Psychrobacter > Psychrobacter sp. AOP31-B2-9. Next base: position 1,269 of record NZ_JBQSXG010000251.1, on the reverse strand, counting down.
ACGACTAAGCCCGCCGCTTTAAAACCAGATATCGAACAGGCATTGGCAAAAGGTTGAGGTCTTATAGACTCCACTATAAAAGCATTACAGTGCTAACCTCGCTTGAAGCGTCACATATACATCTATATTTGGTTGCCTGGTATTGCTTTTAAATTGAATCGACTATAGTGCCAAAAAATATTAGTGCTAAAGAATATTGGTTTTTTATGAAAATATAAAATCAATAAAAACATAAGCTTATTCATGTGGTTGATAAAAACGCAAAAAATATGTCAAAAATTCAAAAATACTGTTTGACAGCCATGTGTAAATCTATATAATACACATCCACAGCAAGGGGAGTTAATCAATCCTAGCTGATAAAGTTAATTTAAGTGTGACAGCTTATATTAATGAAGCAATACACAAAATCTTATTTAAAAGATTTTGTCTTGCGAAGCTAAAATTACGGTGCAATTTTTGAACGCTTCTCAGGGTGATTAGCTCAGTTGGTAGAGCGTCTGCCTTACACGCAGAATGTCGGCGGTTCGAATCCGTCATCACCCACCACTTAATAGCTTGTGGTAAAAAAGCTAAACGACCTAAGCAGCGGTAGTTCAGTTGGTTAGAATGCCGGCCTGTCACGCCGGAGGTCGCGGGTTCGAGTCCCGTCCGCTGCGCCATATTTAAAACAAATTTAAACTTACGAGTTTAAGCAAGTTTCGCCTCAAGTATTAGTTTACTTGGGGTTTTTTTGTGTCTGCTGTTTCTGCTCAAATGCCTTTTTTGTATAGGTCTTTTCTTTTAAGTTTCCTCATTAAAACATCTACGACATTAAATTTTTGCCTTACGGATATATATCTTGCAGATGAAAATCACAGAATCAACAACATATTAGAAAGTAATCTCTTTGTAATGTTAGTAAATAAAAAAGTAAATTTTTGTTGCACTTATATTTTTATTACATTAGTATCTTCAAATTCTAATCAACAATTGTTACTGCCGCAGTGAGTCTGTTATTAGCAATGACCTGTCGCAGATGACTACTATGCGCAAACTAATAATTTAATGATCGACCAGTTATCTTTATAACTGAACCCCCTTTTCTTGAGTAAGACATATGCGTGGATTCAAAATAAAGCGAAAACTAGACTTTTACCTAAGCGTATCTCTATTTGTATTTATACTAATAAGTATGACTACAAAATATGCTGGTATAGGATTCCCTAAAGAAGACTCCCTCTTTTACACAACAGGTATTTTAGGTCTTCATGACAATGTGCGTCACTG
>NZ_JBQSXG010000250.1:0-1813 GCF_052378005.1 Psychrobacter sp. AOP31-B2-9 | reverse complement strand
AATTGCCGTATTGGATACGTCACTACCGAAAAGTAGTGACGTATCCAATACGGCTTTATTTTTGGCTTATTTGGGGTGAATTATGCTGAGTGATGGTTGCGTGATTTGCCAATTTTGATCCAAAAATAGGGGTGATTTTGAGCGTTTTTTCCTTTACTTGATACATTAGGGATAAGTAGCGGATTAGAAAGAGGGGCAATAATTGCGCTTAGGCTATATATAACAGGGGTTTTAATGGAATTATCTAAGTAAAAACCGTGTAGAAAAATAATTGACAGGCAATAAAAAACCTCGTAATGTTTGAGGTGTCTAGTCAAAAACAAATACAAGGTCTTTATTTATGTTCCCAAATCACGCAACCACTGTCAACGAAAATATTAAAAAGCATAACAAAAACGTTGATAAAAATATCCCTTCAGCCGAATTAATTGATTTTCTCTACGATAACGACTTACCCGAAAGCATAGATGTCTCTCTAGCGTCCATATCTGACCGTGACAGCGTTTGGGATAGTCATAGGCTAGATACGCTTATCATCGAAGGTATGTACACCATAGAGAGCGAATTTGAGCGTTATGGTGAGCGTTTAGCAGATTGTAGCGGTTGGCTAAAATTTGGGTATAACGAAGTTAACGGTCTGTTGCTGAAGGAAGCTAATTTTTGCAGGGTACGTTATTGCGCTGTGTGCCAATGGCGAAAATCCTTACTGTGGAAAGCTCTTATGTATAAATCCTATGATGAAATTATGGAAAATCACCCTACCCATAGGTTTGTTTTTTTAACACTGACTATCAAAAATCCGCTTATTGGTGACTTGCGCGAAACCATAACCCACATGAACAAATCATGGCAACGGCTCATTAAACGCAAAGAATTTATGGCGGTTGTTGATGGCTGGATTAGAACAACGGAAGTCACACGCCCCAAGCAAAAACGTAAGAACAAAAAAGACCCTATTGTCTATTGCCCCAAGACTAAGAACACCCACGCACACCCACACTTTCACGTTATTCTGATGGTTAAGCCTAGCTACTTCTCACACGGATATATAAAACAATCTCGGTGGCGTGAGTTGTGGGGCGATTGTCTGCGGGTGGACTATCTGCCACAGGTTGACGTTCGGACAGTTAAACCGAAGGACGGGAAAGGTAAAAATGATAGCGATGGTGTCAAAGCGGCAATCATGGAAACTCTGAAATATGCCGTTAAACCTGATGACATCATGCACGATAACCAAGACCCCAAAGCTCGTGAATGGTTCTATGAGCTAACCAGACAGACCCATAAACTACGATTTGTGGCAACTGGTGGCGTTCTCAAAGATGCACTAAAACCTGAAAAAGCCATTACCAATGACGACTTGATCGACACAGGGAATGATGACGAAACAACCGAAACCGATGACCGCCGCCTAAACTTTACATTTTATCGTTCAGCAGGAAAATACTTGTATAACCCAAACCATAACGAGTAGTGATTTAACCGATAAGGCACGCTTAGACGTTTCACCTTACAGGATGAAACAGCGTGCAATCTTTTCGTCCCTCTGACTAAGAGCGAACTTAGGAGTTACCAAGCAAAAGACCCACAAGGGGCGCTATTTTTGTTTGATAACTCCGTCCGCTCTACGAGGTTGAAACATTGCTACCCATCGCAACCCATAGCCACAAAAAAACTGGTTAGGGCATGGTGTCAAGGTGGAGATTTTGGCAGTCTTTTTTGCCAAAATACTACCTTGATACTATGACATAACCAGTTAAAAAGATTGGCTTGGGTGTGTGGGTAATCAGCCCTAATTCATTGAGATTTTGAT
>NZ_JBQSXG010000249.1:0-1857 GCF_052378005.1 Psychrobacter sp. AOP31-B2-9 | reverse complement strand
ACACTCGCTCCTTGGCTCTCGCCAATGTAGACACCATCACCGCGAAAATCTTGTATATTAACGTTTTCGATTGTGACATTTTGAGAACCTAATATACCAATGCCTACGCCCCAATTATCACCTGTACCGGAGTGCTCATAACGATCACCGATGATAGTGCCACCTATTACATTTACGTTTTCTACGTCTCTAATAAACAATACGTAGTGCGTCGCTTCATCACTAGGAATCGCCTCGAGTACCGTATCATCCTCCATCTTTAGAGTGACATTACTCTGTAGCCACAATCTATCTGTGGTATCAATCAAGTAGTTACCTTCAGGGATATAAACAGTGCCACCACCACTCTCAGAGACAGCGTTAATCGCTTTTTGGATAGCAGCAGTATCATCTGTACTGCCATCTCCTTTGGCACCATATTCACTATCCGTTACGTCTACCACTAGTAAACTGGCAGGCTCAGGGGTATAAATACTGACATCACTATCACTTACGATGGTTTTATTGATACCGTCATTGCTCGTATATGATGCTTCTACCGTTATGGTCTTACTGGCTTCTTGGCTAGTCAGGGCATAAGTGTTTTGCGTCGCATTATCAATCGGTTGTCCGTCTGCAAACCATTGATACGTCACATCAGCATCCAGTACGCCATCGGCATCTTGAATACTGCTGCTTAACATACCCGTGTCGTTGCCACTGATAGTGATGCTAGCAGTACTTGTAGCTTCATTGGTCTCAGGAAGTACCACCTCAAGTTCAGGTTCAGGTTCAGGTTCAGGTTCAGGTTCAGGTTCAGGTTCAGGTTCAGGTTCAGGTTCAGGTTCAGGTTCAGGTTCAGGCTCTGGTTCAGGCTCTGGTTCAGGCTCTGGTTCAGGCTCTGGTTCAGGCTCTGGTTCAGGCTCTGGTTCAGGCTCTGGTTCCGGTTCAGGCTCCGGTTCAGGCTCCGGTTCAGGCTCTGGTTCAGGCTCTGGTTCAGGCTCAACTTCTGGGTCGCTAGTTGATGAACTCGAAGAGTCACCTGAAGAACTATTCAATGCTGCAGCGCCACCAGTCACACCTAACGCTCCTAAACCAGTGAGAAACCATGGATTATGACTAGTAGCATTGCTGTCTGTCTCTGCAGCCTCTAGGTCAGATAACTCAAAAGTTGATAGGTTTTCAGTGACATACCCATCCGTAGCGGCACTGTAATTGTTGACTGAATAATTATAATACTGACCATCCGTTTCTAAGCCAGTTAAACTAATAGCATCTTGGTCCTTTGAGTAGTAACCCTTTAATATAAAAGAAACCTCACCCTGATCCATAACCAATAGATTGTTATCTTCACGTGAAAACTTGACCTGTTTAGGTGCAAAACCTGAATCATCAGCAATGATGAACCGAGATCCAGCGCTCACGTCTATGACCTGCTCATGACCAGCTTTTACACTGATTGACTGCTGGCTTTCTGGCGTGATTACTCTCAAAGTTTGCAAGTTCATAAGATGCCTTTTATATGACTAAAGTCAATGCCCACGTAAAATTTATGTAGCGCAACCAACTGCGTGTATGACGGAAAGTACGCATGCATGTATCATCAGTATCCCATGACTTTGGTTTCTATACCAGTGCATATCATCAGTACGACCTAATGAAACGCACCAGATTTACTCTGTTGTTATGTGTAAAAACTATATTATGCTGCCATATCAGGTATAAAAACGCTTATTATCACAATAGAAGCCAAAAAATAGCTAGCATTATAGACGAGTTAACTCGATATTTTGTACTTTGTCTCTTTATCGCTAATACTCGTTTATTTGACATTATTGTACTCTGAGCCTATTAGCTATTTCCATGAAGTTAAACTAT
>NZ_JBQSXG010000248.1:0-1890 GCF_052378005.1 Psychrobacter sp. AOP31-B2-9 | reverse complement strand
CCTTCTTGTTTTGCCTTTCCTGATATATCAAAACACTCCGCTCACGCTCAACCTCTCTTTTATAGTACATCAATATATCGATCAGCTCACTTACGTTGTTGTGTTCCCAAATCACTTCATCAGGGTATTGATCACCAACAATACGCTGTGCATTACGAAAGAAAATATCAATAGGCTTTAAATAAACAAGCCCTTCATCAGCCTCGTAGTGATACATAAATGATTGATATAGATCGTTCAGTTTGTCCATTACCGAATCAATATCCAAGTCTCGAAAGATAATATTGATTACTAATTGATGAACTTTAGTAAATACTTCTGTTTGGTTGCGGTTGATGTATTTCATGGTATTACTCCTATGTGGTTTGTCTTGCACATAGTAGAGTCATGCCATATTTTTTAATTCTTTCTGCTGGTAATTTGGTTGGCTGATAGGCAGCGTGGTGACGCTGCTATATATAATAATATAAATAACCCATTAGTGTAGCTTATAAATACTGCTGGAATATCGATAGTATATTTGACTATATTCGTATGGAATGCAGTGTATATCGAGGATATTGTGATTGGTGCATTTAGCTGACAACAAGTTTTGAATGATACATCAGAAGTCACACTTACCAACTTTTATGCATACGGGAAACGCGTCAGCACATCTGTAATATATATTACACCAAAGTAAAAATATCGAAGTCAATCTTTAACAAATTATTGGTACTGCGCATTTTACTTGACATACTATTGATACCAAGCCATCTTAGACCAATGAAATATTGACATAGTAAGTATTTATATGAAAAAATTATTACTATATTATTACTATTAATTTATTTAAATATTATTAGTTTTTTATTTTAAAATTATTTAAACTTTAGTAGAATATTACTTAGATAACCAACTGAAGGATAAAAAATGACTGATAATTTTATCAGAGATTCTGTAGTAAACTCTAATAAGCAGAAAGGTAGGAATCTTAAACTAACTCAAAGGCAGGTTAATATTGCGTTAAATGAATTGACTTTAGATGGATATAACGTGGACCTTCCTAACGATTTAGAGTATCTAAACACTACTTGTAATAGCCTTGAGTTAACAGAAAGTTATAGAGAATCACTTGTTAGTTTTTCTAAATCTAATGTATTGCCTGATGAGTCTATAGCTTGGCTAAAAAATGATCTAACAGCAGCTTTATGGTTCGATCATTACTCGTATAAATATAAGCATAATCTTTCATTTTTCTGGGGAAATTACTCCGCTGACTTTCAAAACAACTTGATTACGTGTTTTGATTTGACAAACATAATTTCATTAGACAGGGATGGGGTTGAATATAATGATTATAGAGTTGAATGGAAAAGAAACTTTATGAACGAAGCTAAAAGCTTGTATAATAAAGTACTGACTACACCGCAAGACCTAGAATGGTTAGATAGAAAAAGTGAGAAACAAATTTTTTGGGCGCATAGCTACTTAAGTAAATATGGATATCTTATCGAGAACCCATTATTCCTAAGTAATGATCTGAGCACTTACTATATACAGATCTGCGCATCTCTAGACGCGCTAGATATTTTTGGTCATAGAAATAATCATCCATATAAGATGAGCCTACATAAAAAAGAAATAATCAGAAAAATGCGTAATGCATGGACTCAAAGAAGATTTCAAGGTAAGAGAGACGCCGAGACTGCTCAAGAGCACTTCTTAACCAGACGCCATATGAATAGGCTTAAAAAATTAGCTAGCGAGTATGGAGTAAGTAGCGCAGAGTATCTTCAGCAACTGATTGATGAAGCTTACAATAGTACTGAATAAAAAATAGTAGTAGTAATATGAAAAGTGAATTTCATGTACACTGATATGTACACTAAATAATACTCAACTTAAAAA
>NZ_JBQSXG010000247.1:0-1922 GCF_052378005.1 Psychrobacter sp. AOP31-B2-9 | reverse complement strand
AATTTTTTTACCTGCGATTTTTTTCGTTATATCTTTTGTCATCATCTCTATCCCTTCTATCGTCTCTTTTATCATTGCTATTTTTGTTTTTGTCGTGCTTTCTGTCCTTATATTTACTCTTATTCCTATGTTCTTTTTTGCCTACATCTTTATTGCGATGGTCGTTGTAAACTTTACGATGTAAATCTTGAGGCAGCTGATGACTATGGTTAATCGCATGACTGTTACGATAAATAGGGCGATTATCGTGAGGTGGCGCTACAGTGGCACATCCTACTAGCGTTCCTAGTAGAGCGATAGACAGCCCAGAGGTTGAAAGTGTTTTTATAATTGAGCCTTGTGGGGTTTTCATAATACAAATCCTTGTTGTCTGCCTAGCAAAATGAACGTACGTTTTTAACTTAAAAAATAGGATTACAGCCGTACTATAGTCAGTCCTAAATGAAAGAGATATAACTGTGCGATTTTGGTCTACACTTTCCTTGCTTGTTGTATGACGTAGGACAGAGGCTACGTAAAATGCACCTAGTATCGCTATATTTATTTTATAGCGGAACAACGATCAGCCTAAAATTGGTTACACCCATTATGTAGTGGTTTGATTTTAGTGCAGCGCAAAATTTTAGTACGATATAAGTTAATGAAATATATCATTAATCATAGAGTATAAAACTTGAGGTTAGGTGTCACTTGCGTTAAGACGTTGTAAGTGACATGTGTATAATCGGGCAGCATTATCAAGATAACTAACAAACAATAATAAATAATGAGAAAGACATGCCATTCGAACTGATTTTGTTTTCAGGATTTGCAGGTGCAACTGTGTTTATAGGGGGCGTACTGGCGAACATATTTGATCATCACATCAAAGACAGCCCTTTTAAGTCGCAATTGGTTCATACACTCATGTCATTCGGCGCTGGCATAATACTGTCAGCATTAGCCTTAGTGCTAATACCCAAGGGTATGGAAGTGCTGAGCGTTTGGGGCGTGATGGCATCGTTCTCACTAGGTGCTGTGCTGTTTATGTTCATTGATCGTAGACTGGCAAAGTCAGGAAGTCAGCAAGCGACGTTGCTAGCGATGATGATGGACTTTGTACCTGAATCTATTGCTCTTGGAGCTGTTTTTGCCATCGAACCACAAATGGCGATATTATTAACAGTATTTATTGGTTTGCAGAATTTACCTGAAGCTTTTAACTCTTTTCGCGATTTGGTACAGAGTGGTTTCAGTGTCAAAAAAACCTTGGCTATTTTCTTTATATTAAGTTTCTTTGGTATTATTTCCGCGCTGATTGGGCATTTTTTATTGAGTCAGCATCCTAGTATGACAGCATACCTCATGACTTTTGCCAGTGGTGGGATACTTTATCTGTTGATTCAGGATATTATTCCTGAGAGTAAGCTAAATAGTAATTATATGACTTCGTTAGGCGCAACCTTTGGGTTTTTGATTGGTGTTGTCGGTGAAATGCTTATCTAAAAACAATGTAAACTGGCTCGTTATAAAGCATTTGTAAGCATATGCTTACACGCAATGACGCTTATGCGACTTAACAGGGGATTAAGATTTAGGCATTATAGTTACACGGCATTAGGAAATGTGACTCAAGGATTGAGTTGACCGCATTAAGGATAATGATTCACTTACTACTATCAGGATGAGAATAGTAAGTGGAGTAAGGACACATAACCGTTGCTGATAGTAGTTAATCCTACTATAGATAGTAAAAGGGCAGGATGCCTAATATCACAACATGCTGAATATTATGCAAGGATGCATAGGAAACAGCTGTGATAAGTAACATGGATAGTTAACAATAAAACCGCATAACAATTTATTGCTATGCGGTTTTATCGTGTCTGGACGATGCTCACCAGTATGCAGCTCTGTATTATAGCGATCGCACTATAAAGTTA
>NZ_JBQSXG010000246.1:0-1942 GCF_052378005.1 Psychrobacter sp. AOP31-B2-9 | reverse complement strand
TTAGGCAGAAGTCCTAGTACTATATCAAGAGAGCTTAAGCGTAATAAAAGCCTGCGAGGTTACCGAGCTCATTATGCCGATAACAAAGCTCGTGCAAGACGATCAAACAATGCTTTCACTATCATCACTGACGTATGGGATTGGGTCACAAACAAGCTTAAAGACAGCTGGAGTCTCCGACAATACCGGGGCGGTTCATTTTTAAAGATACCAAAGATAGCATTATTCATGGCTTTGCTGTTTTCGAAGTGACGAACAGACTCAGCACTTTCTGTCTCAAAACTCTGAGCATAGCTGTTGCTATACAGAAATACTGAGCTAAATAGTATCAAAATTCGTAAAACTGTCTTAACTATCATGTTTATAGCATCCTCATATTTACTTCCTAGTACAATGTATTTTAGACAAAAGTTTACTTAATATTTTAAAGGCGTTACGATAGCTATTATTTAATATTCAAACACTTGCTTTATGAAGCTGGCTTTTTATAGATGGCCTAGCCACTATTGACAAAGTAGGTAAATATAACTTTCCCAGATATGAAGATGGTGAAATAGTTTTGTACACTACATTTGAATGTGAAGGTAGTAGCGTGGTTCCTGTAGACTATACCAAAAAGTAGCCTACCTTAATGAAAGCTGCTTTAAATAGTTGCTAAATCGTTCAATGCCTGCTGTTATTTATGCAGGCTATAGATAATACTATCGCTATGTCATTCAAGGTTAATAAACAGGAGCCACATTATGAAAATCATTAGTACTATCTTAGCAGCTGCTTGCCTACTCTCTCTCACCGCCTGCGGCAATCTTCAAAACTGGAATAGTGACTATTTATCAGGTGGAGAATATCTATCAGACGATCAAGGAATAATGGTATCAGATTGTACGGGAAGCTATATAGGTATGAGGCATAATACTGTGTCAGCAGCTGATAGATTTTGGCAAGCTAATAACTTACCTAAAGGAACGGCTAATTTTGTCTGTAAAGATGGCAAAGCCTACTTGCCTAGTAAGGTCACGGACTGTCAAGGTAATCTCATCGCCAAACAACCAGGTGGCATTGCGCAGTTCAAGCTCAACAATGATTTTCCCAGATATGAAGATGGTGAAATGGTTTGGTACACCATGTTTAACTGTCAAGGTAGTAACGTGGTTCCTGTAGATTATACTAATAAATAGCTCATCTTAATGAACGCAACTTTAAATGCTGCTTTAAATAGTTGCTGAATCGTTCAACGCCTGTTGTTATCTCTACGAACAATAATAAAAAATTTCCGCTACGTCATTCAAGGTTAATTAACAGGAATAACATTATGAAAATCGTCAATATCATTATATCAGGTGTTTGCCTATTCTCTCTCACCGCCTGCGGTAATCTTCAAAACTGGAATAGTGACTATTTATCAGGTGGAGACTATCTATCAGACGATCAGGGGCTGGTAGCAGACTGTCAGGGAAATTACTTAGGTATCAGTAATAATCTGTCAGATGCAGATTTGTTTTGGCAGGATAATAACTTACCTAAAGGAACAAACGATTATGTCTGTAAAGACGGCAGAGCCTACTTACCTAATAAAGTCACTGATTGCAACGGAAGTATAATTATTAAAAAGTATGGTTCAATTGAAAAATTTAGAATGGTTAACAATCTTCCTGATTACACAACTGTAGCATTTATCTGCGAAGGAAGTTCCATCAGACCATCACCTGATCAGCTTAAATAACAAATGATAGTCGTCTGTTTTTATATTAATAATAGCTTCTTTTGTTACCCTTAAGAAAAATAATAAAAATATATTTTTCCGCTACGTCATTGAAGGTTAAATCAACAGGAACAACATTATGAAAATCGTCAATACTATCTTAGCTGGTGTTTGCCTACTCTCTCTCACTGCCTGCGGTAATCTTCAAAACTGGAATAGTGACTATTTATCAGGAGATAG
>NZ_JBQSXG010000245.1:0-1962 GCF_052378005.1 Psychrobacter sp. AOP31-B2-9 | reverse complement strand
AATAAATAGATAAGCTCAGCCCCTTAGAATAAAGGATCTCAAGAAAAAAAATAAAAAAAAAAAAAGCACTCAATCAGCAGATTGAGTGTAGGGATATTGAATAAAAAAAATAGGGTGAATAAATAGATAAGCTCAACTTGAGCCTACACCCAAACCTACACCCAAACCTACACCTGAGCCTACACTTGAGCTGATTTAAAAAAATCACCAAAAACGTTTTGTTTAGTGTAGGCTCAAGTGTAGGCAAATAAACAGATACTTCGCTACGCTGCGCCTAAAAAACGTCATCAGACAAGGCTGACGGGCTGAACGCCCTACCCTTGTCTTGCGAGGTCTGGACGACCTCGCTGCCGCTTTTTAGTTGCCTTCCACTTCGTTTCAGCGTAAATCTCCACGTTGTTGCGATTTACTCGAAGGCCGTCAGGGGTAAAACCCCTGACTACGCACGTTTTTTACCCTTTTTGGGGTAGCAAAAAAAACGCACGTAGTCAGTGCTTACTGACGGCGGGTTTCACCCCCAAAATCTATCGCCCAACTAGGGTTGGTCTGCACCTTAGCTGTACGCTAGTTGCCACGATTTCGGCTCCCCCACGCAGCCCACACTTGGGGTGATGGTCTGTGCATTTTCTGAACGAAAATACACCCCTTCGGGGCTTAACATTGCCTAGGGGCAATGCAAAAAGCAAAAGACAAAAGATGATCGTGCCGATGGCTAAATATTGGTTCACACACTACGCAACTGGTTGCAAACGCTACAGACCATACAGCACAAGGGTTTGCTTGTACCACAAATGAGCTGCACGCCGTACCACATAAGAAAAGAAAGATAACCCTTAGCCCTGCTGTGCTAAGGGTTTACTTGTACCACAATAGGATTTTAAAACAAGATAAATAACTATGAAAATTGATGCTAAAACAACCTGCAAATATTGTGAAAAGCCTACGATCAAAACAATACCAAAGCGCAAGAAACTAAAACCAGACCAAAAATATTACTTCACGTATTACTACAAATGTACTGATTACCCTCAGTGTAGGGGTATATTTCATGTTGAAGAGGCTAAGGTATGGGTAGATTAACTAACGCCCTTTGGTTGTTGGGTCAGTATTAGCCAGGACAGGCGAAAAAGACCGCCTGATCTTGGCTAATACTCGACCTTAGCCCAAGTGTTACAAACAATAGTTTATTAATTAGACATAGAAAAAGCCTTCAACGCTTGACACGCTGAAGGCTTTGTCGTTTAATATTCGTTAATGGTTACAGACGTTTGGAGACGACTGTAACGACCAAATAAGCACTCTAATTGCGTTATTTGACCAGCATATAGCCCGTTAAGGGTATTCTAAGGCACACACCGCCTGATTTGCAAGTCTAAATACATAAAACGCCTAACTCCCTATTTGATCGTTACATCGCCCCTATCGTCCTGCAACTGTTCCCTAGCAATGGGTGATGAGGATAAGTGACGCCTGCATTGCATGGGTGAAAAGTAAGCTCCCGACAGGGGTGACTAGACAAAGGATAAGAGCAACGCAATGAGTGGCGTTTTAAGCGTATCTGTAGCGGTATATTGGGGTTCACCCCTTGCTAGCGTAAGAACGGCTTAAATCGTGGTTAAGAGCGTGTCTAGGCGGTGCTATCAGCCGTAATCTTAACAGGGTCAGCTTGATACAGTGATGACCTCCTGATGAGTGTCCCAAGTCGTGCCGAGGGCATGAGCAAGCGCCGTCAAGGTAACAACACTAAAGGATTTGCAGTTTTTCAACTGTGAGTCCTTTAGGGTGAGTGTTCCCTGATTTCAGAACCCAGCCGAACCAAGAGCATGAGAACAACTTAGACTCCTTCAAGTGTTATATAGCCCCCTAGGCTATATAACATAGTCTTTTAAGAAAAAAATAAATAAAAAAAAGCACTCAATCAGCAGATTGAGTGTAGGGATATTGAATAAAAAAAATAGGGTG
>NZ_JBQSXG010000244.1:0-1966 GCF_052378005.1 Psychrobacter sp. AOP31-B2-9 | reverse complement strand
GACGTATTAAACGACGATATTCATAAATAGGTATAGCAAACGCAACCGTTGCGGGGGCAAGTAACTGCACAATCCAAGCTGTATCTTTCCAATAAGTATCATAAGAGATATTAAAGATAATCATTAATGAAAGCGTTATTACTGGAACCGTGATAGCTGGGTTTAGCCAAGATTTTCGATAGCGCACATAGATTACTTTAGCCATATAATAAGCAGCTAATGTCCAAATGAGACAAAGGATTGACCAGACATTCATTGTAAATCCTCACACATTATCATTATTTTTTAGGTTTAATTGGGCTTTATGAATCTGATGTCGATACAATCTACGTTGCAAACGGTGCACCATAATAAAGGTTAATGCTGAGCTTAACATCACCATCGCGGTACTTAAGATAATTGTCAGCATTAATTGCCAGCCCTTACTGATAAATAGCGCCTTGTATTGAAGTATTGACATCATAAGTGGGATAAACATTAATACTAATTCACCCAAAACAAATTTTGCCCCCAGTCTGACCCAGTTAACCTTGATAGCACCACTCATTAATAAGATCAGCATTAAAGATACTCCTAAGACGCCTGAGGATACGGGTAAATGCAATAACTCAACCAATATCGCAGCACAATACCAGACAGCTGCGATAATAGCGCATTGCATAAGGACATGAAGCCATGATTGGCCATAGAACCTTTGAAGTGCCAGTTTTGTTTTAGCTAAAAAACAGGAGGATAGACGAAGATTAAGATTACGCATAATAGTTGTTGTTTGTTGATTAGAGACTACTTATTATAAAAATACTATAGTCATAAATTATGAATTATATTTTTATTTTTATTCCCAATTTCTATAATAAATTTCGTTCTTTCTCTTAAATGTGGTCTATTATTTATGATAACTTTCAAGCAATTACGCTGCTTTGTGACAGTCGTAAAAACAGGTGGGTTTCTTCAAGCCAGTATCCAACTCAATTTAACTCAACCCACCGTTACCAAGTCCATCAGTAACCTTGAAGAATATTTAGGCGTAGCTCTGTTTGATAAGCCGTTGACTCATAGAAAAAAGCGGCTAGTTAATTTAACGGAAATTGGCGAACACCTCTATATTCAAGCAGTGGATATCTTACAAAAGGCAGATAATCTTGAACAAACAGTAGTAGATTATCAGCAATTAATAGGTGGTAAGTTGCGTCTAGGGATTTCACCGTTAGGCAGTGAAATACTAAGCAAAGCTATTTTTAACTTTTACCAAATGCATCCTAGTATAGAAACCTCACTTATCGAAGATGGTGCTGAGTCACTTAAGCAGGCCCTTCTAGAGGGGCAACTTGATGTGGCAACATTGATGAAGCCGATTGACGATAATTTTGACTACTCGTCGATATGTTGCTATCCAGTGGTGGTCGTAGCAAATAAAAACCGTATGGGTAAGCGAAAAACGAAGGTAACACTTAAATCACTATCAAATGCACCCCTAATTTTATTTACCTCCAATTCATCATTTACTCCAATGATTATAGAAAACTGTCAATCACTAGGTTTTGAACCTAATATTATTTGCCAAACCAATCAGTGGCACTTGCTTCTTGACATGGTAAAACAGGATATGGGTGTGACTCTTTTGCCTCAATATTATACTCAAAAGTTGGATTTAACAGGATTAGTCTGCTTGCCACTAACCCAACCTCAGTTAAAATGGGAGCTTGTCATGGCTTGGCGCCGTCATCGCTTGCTTACACCAAGTATGCAAGCTTGGCTTGATAACATAAGAAAAAATATATAACTAGGCCTTGATAATGCTTTGGCTGTAACAGGGCATAGGTTATACAAAACAGAGGTGATTGAATATTTGAAAGCAGATTTGCAAGGTTTAGCGAATGTACAACTTGCGACATTGAATTGGGTAGATTGGTTCAATAAAAAGCGTATACACAGTGCATTGGGCTATGTATCGCCTTTTGAGTTT
>NZ_JBQSXG010000243.1:0-1970 GCF_052378005.1 Psychrobacter sp. AOP31-B2-9 | reverse complement strand
ACGGGTAAAGGGTTTCCGTGTATAACAAATGAAGGTCACACTGTTATACAAATTGACAAAAAAACGCCCCTTAGCACAGCAGGGCTAAGGGGTTACGTGTATGACAAGGCGATTTTATTTTAGGCTTAATTTTGCTTACTCGTTATGGTTCGGGTTATACATGTAACCGCCTTTTGACTCATAAAACGTAAAGTTCAAACGGCGGTCATCGGTTTCGGTTGTTTCGTCATCGTTGCCAGTGTCGATCATATCCTCATTGGTAATATCATCATCTTGCTTCAGGGCGTCTTTGAGCAATCCACCAGTAGCCACAAAACGTAAGCGGTATGTTTGTCTTGTCAACTCATAAAACCAGTCACGACTTCTAGGATTTTCGGCATCATGGGTAATATCATCAGGCTTTGTAGCGTATTTCAAGGTTTCAGCAATCGCCCCACGCATACCATCATCATCAGCACCCTTTTTCGGTTTAACAGTTCTAATATCTACTTGCGGCATATAATCAATACGAAGACAATCAGCCCAAAGCTCTTGCCACCGTTGACGTTTGATATAATTCCTACCAAAGTAAGACGGGTCAACCATCAAAATAACGTGAAAATGTGGGTGTGCGTGGGTGTTGCCAGTTATCGGACAAACCCTTTTGTATTTCTTGTCTTTGTCTTTGGGGTCTTTGGGGCGTGTGACTTCTGTTGTGCGTACCCAACCCTTAACAGCCGCCATAAATTCCTTGCGCTTAATCAGCCTTTGCCATGATTTGTTCATGTGCTGCAAGGTTTCGCGCAAGTCATCAATGGGCGGATTTTTGAGCGTCAAGGTTAAAAATATAAAGCGGTGTGTAGGGTGTGTTTGTATGATGCGGTCATAGGCTTGGTACATGAGAGCCTTCCAGAGTAGTGTTTTTCGCCATTGACACGTTGTACAGTGGCGTACACGACAGAAACCAGCTTGTTTTAATACCAAGCCGTCATCCTCGTTATATCCAAACTTTAAAAATCCGCTACACTCATCCATACGCTCGCTATATCGCTCAAATTCGCTGTTTAAGGCGTATATTTTACTTACATAGGATGTATGTAGCCTGTGAGTGTCCCAAACGCTGTCACGGGCAGATAAGGACGCTAGAGAGACATCTACGCCTTCGGGCAAGTCGTTATCGTAGAGAAAATCAATTAATTCTGCAGAAGGGATATTTTTATCAACGTTTTCGTTATGCTTTTTAATATTTTCGTTGACAGTGGTTGCGTGATTTGGGAACATAAATAAAGACCTTGTATTCGTTTGTTTCTAGACAATTCCGACGATACGAGGTTTTTTTACGCCTGTCAATTATTCTTTTTCCAGTTTTTTACCCAATAATTTTAATATAAACCCTTATGTCATATAGCCTAAGAGCAATCATAACCCCTATTTCTAATCCGCTACTTAGACCTAATGTATCAAGTAAAGGAAAAAACGCCCAAAATCACCCCTATTTTTGGGTCAAAATTGGCAAATCACGCAACCATCACTCAGCATAATTCACCCCAAATCACCAAAAATAAAGCCGTATTGGATACGTCACTACTTTTCGGTAGTGACGTATCCAATACGGCAATTATCAAAATCTCAATGAATTAGGGCTGATTACCCACACACCCAAGCCAATCTTTTTAACTGATTATGTCATAGTATCAAGGTAGTATTTTGGCAAAAAAGACTGCCAAAATCTCCACCTTGACACCATGCCCTAACCAGTTTTTTTGTGGCTATGGGTGCAATGGGTAGCAATGTTTTTAACCCCGTAGGGCGATGTTTTGATTTTATAAATGTGTGACCGACAGGGATAAACATATGTAAAGTCGAAAACTCGCTCTTATCTAAAAAGACAGATAAGAGATAAAAGCAAAACTACGAAAAGACTCTATCGTGCCGATGGCAAAATATTGATACACACACCATGCAACTGGTTGCAAACGACTTAAAGCCAC
>NZ_JBQSXG010000242.1:0-2034 GCF_052378005.1 Psychrobacter sp. AOP31-B2-9 | reverse complement strand
ATAAATACTATCTCTTAAAGGTGCGTAGCTTTTTAAGCTGTGTGTTTCCTCACCTAACAAAAGAGTATAAGGTATATTCTTAAAATTTGAGCTGTGATAAGTGATGTAAGTTCGAATTTTCAGCTTTTCTTTGTTTGCTCTAGATGCATTTAGTTTACTGTAACTTGTTTGATACTTACTCTCTACACCACTACTATTTCGACGGTTGTTTAATTCTACTAGAGCATTAACTATAGGTCTTGATGAGTTGTAAAAGTTAATTCCATCCACAAAGCTCTCTTCATTGCCAGAATGGTCTATCAAAACAATATCAATCATAACTTTTTCAGCAAATACCTTGCCTAAATCAACTGTTCCAAAATTAGTTGCTACTAGTGTTTTTGGCTCGTATTTAAGATAGAAAGCAGATGCTGCTACTGAGACTATTATAGAAAGACATAGTGCGATTGCTTGCCAATTTTTCATTATTATTAACTCATTAAAATATAAGGTATATGTTTTAAAAACGGGTTAGTGTAACTGTGTAGTGGCATAATAAAATTGGACAGCTTCTAAGAGGTTATAATAACCCAAAGAAGGAAACTAGTATGACCAACAATCGCAATCAATATACCCGAGAATTCAAGCTTGAAGCCATCAGCTTAGTGACTGAGCATAAGCGTAAAATACCTGATGTAGCAAGCTCACTTGGCATTGGCAAATCCACCCTGCAGAAATGGCTGAGTCAGTATCGACAAGAAACGAATGGCCAAGCACCTAAAGTCGGCAACGCTTTAACGGATGAACAACGCGAGCTACAAGAATTGCGTAAGCAGGTTAAGCGACTCACTATGGAGCGCGACATATTAAAAAAGGCTTCTGCTCTGCTGGCCTTGGACAGCCTGAACGGCTATCGCTGATAAGCAAGCTTGCAGAGCAAGACAAAAGCGTCAGTAAACGCCGACTATGTGACTTATTTGGCATCATTAAAAGCAGCTACTACTATGGCACACAGACTAAGCCTATCGATATTGAACGTGTCAAACTCAAAGCCTTGATACGTCAAATATTCAATGACTCCAAACAATCAGCTGGGGCTCGCACCATTGTCGCCATCCTGTGGAATGAGCACAGTATTAGGCTAACGCGTTACTTAGCTGCCAAGATTATGAAGCAAATGAAACTGGTCAGTTGCCAGCTCAAGACCCACAAATACAAGCACGCTGATCAGGAACATAAAACCCATGACAACCTTTTAAAACGCAGATTTAGCCCAACGGCGCCCAACCAAGTCTGGACGGGCGATGTCACTTATATTCGCATTAAAGGCGGCTGGTGTTACCTAGCCGTTGTTTTAGACCTGTACGCCCGTCGTGTGGTGGGCTTTAGTGTCTCAGACTCACCCGATAGTATTCTGACAGGTAACGCTCTGAAAATGGCGTATCAGACGAGACTCAAACCAAGTGGTGTGTTATTTCACTCAGATCAGGGCACGCATTACACCAGTAAGAAATTTGCTGAATCAATCGATGATTGCGACGGTATGACACAGAGTATGAGCCGTCGTGGAAATTGTTGGGATAACGCCCCAACTGAGCGCTTCTTTAGAAGCTTCAAAACAGAGTGGATGCCAAAGGGCGGTTATGAGAATATCGCTGAGGCTAAAAGTGCCATTAGTGATTATATCTGGGGCTACTATCAAACCGTGAGACCGCACACTTTCAACAATTATTTAACACCAGCTGAAACAGAAAGACGTTACTTTAATCAAAACCTCTTATCAGGTGTCCTAAATTAGTTGACCACTACACTGGAACTATCAATCATTAGACTATACCCTAGTGGAACCAGTTATTTTGCCCTTTAAACCTATTAATAGACCACTTAAAATAGACTGTTATAATAGCACCACCTATAGCATACTTCTAAGCTCCTCATATCTATCAAGGCCAATTATGACGACATACATACTCGACACAGAAACCACAGGGCTTATTGAGCCACACATGACTGAGGCCGCCTACTCTATTGTTGATATCATTAATGGCAAGGTGT
>NZ_JBQSXG010000241.1:0-2163 GCF_052378005.1 Psychrobacter sp. AOP31-B2-9 | reverse complement strand
TAATAAAAAATATCAGTGGTCGTGACCTACATAAGGTTGATCACTCATGAGGTTAGTCATCAGTTTTTAGTTGCTGCTCTTTAGTTACTCGTTTTTAGCCACTAGCTTTTAATCACTGCTAGGTGGAAAATCGCGAAAGGTATTATTGACATTACCTATCATAATACCAGCAGGGTTACGATCTGTCTGATCGTCTGCTGCTTGATCGCCCGCTTCTAAGGTTGGCGCTTCAGTTGTTTTGCCCGTATCGCGTGAGTCCTCATTGTAAGCAATCAATGCGTCATTGTCAGCAAGGAAGCTATCCGCCGTCGCCATGACCCACATTTGATTAAACACGTCTGCACGGGCGCTTTGATTAAGTAGTGCGCCTTTATCGGTGAAATAAAAGAACTTCGATAGCAGTTTAATCTGTCCGTCTTCTAAACGACGCGCAATATGATAAGGCTGTAGCTGGCTTGGATGCTGCAAGCCGACTGCGCCAACGATGCTGGCAAGTGATTTGAGGGTGTTTTTGTGAAAGCTTGCGACGCGTTCTGCTTTGCTTGGCACATCTAGGGCTTTTTGACGGTAAGGATCTTGGGTCGCGACCCCTGTTGGGCAAGTATTGGTATGGCATGAGCGCGACTGGATACAGCCGACTGCAAACATAAATCCGCGTGCGGAGTTACACCAATCTGCACCCAAGGCAATCATACGAGCGATATCAAAACCAGAGACGATTTTGCCGCTTACGCCCAGTCTGACCTTGTCACGAATACCTGCGCCGACTAGGGTGTTATGAACCAATAAAAACCCATCAACCATCGGCATGCCAACATTGTCCATAAATTCGACAGGGGCAGCACCAGTGCCACCTTCAGCACCGTCAATGACGATAAAGTCAGGGTAGTTGTCAGTTTCAATCATGGCTTTGACAATCGCCATAAACTGCCACGGCTGACCGATACAGAGCTTAAAGCCGACAGGTTTACCACCTGATAGCTCACGTAACTGCTGCCAAAAAGCAACCAGCTCAAGTGGTGTGCTAAAGGCGGTGTGCGAAGAAGGTGAGATGCAATCTTGCCCAGTAGGTACTTGACGGGTATCAGCAATCTCTTGAGTGATTTTCTCCGCTGGTAGTACGCCACCTTTACCTGGTTTGGCGCCTTGTGAGAGTTTAATCTCAATCATTTTTACTTGCGGATCGACGGCTTTTTCGGCGAAAGACTGTGCATCAAAATCGCCATTGGCATCGCGGCAACCAAAGTAGCCTGTACCCAGCTCCCAAATCAAATCGCCACCGAACTTACGATGGTGAGGGCTGATCGCACCTTCACCCGTATCATGGGTAAAGCCGCCGATTTTTGCGCCTTGATTGAGTGCCATAATGGCATTGGCTGATAGGCTGCCAAAGCTCATCGCTGAGATATTAAATACTGACATCTCATGCGGCTGCTGACAACGCTCACCGCCAACCATAATTTTAAAGTCTTTATTTTTTAGCGGTTGGCTGACCGCTGACTGTAAGAACCATTCTTTACCATTGGTGTATAAATTGTCTAACGTACCAAACGCATTGGTATCACTGACGTTTTTAGCACGCTGGTAAACCAAAGCACGCTGTTGGCGCGAAAACGGTACTTGTTCTTTGTCATCCTCTAACAAGTACTGACGAATCTCGGGGCGAAAGTCCTCCAGCACGTAACGAACATGTCCTGCGATAGGGTAGTTATTCAAGATGGCATGCTTGGACTGGACGATATCGTAAATGCCCAAACCCACTCCAAACGCACCAATGAGAATCAGCCACCAGTTTAGCAATAGCAACCCTGCTAATAGCAAAAAAATTGCGGCAACAAAGGTGCTATAGCGTAGTAGGACGCCTGTTAAATAAGGCAGATTGCTTTTTGGTTCAGGATTTAAATCGGTACGAGATTGGGGCATAGCGAGGCTCGGCTGTAAAACAAAGAAATTAAAAAACGCGATAATTATTAGGGCGTGTTGAACATTCAAATATTAGGGCTGCTGATCGCTAAAATTGAGCCAAACTAGGCGCGAGACGACGATAATGTCGAGACCTTAACTAGGCTTGTAACAACGTTTGCAAAAATGTTTGGAAGCATTTTAGCATCAGCCTTGAGAACGGATCCAGCAAAGCACTGCTTTGCCCGTTTGCAAGGCGAG
>NZ_JBQSXG010000240.1:0-2174 GCF_052378005.1 Psychrobacter sp. AOP31-B2-9 | reverse complement strand
GAACTCAACTCTATAATAAAAAGCACTCAATCCAGAATTAGCTACTTGATTAAGAGGTAACAAGGAAACAAAAAGCCATAACGAATTATGGCTTTTATAAATAACAATAAGATTTTTAGTATCTAGGCAGATCTAGGTAACTATAACAGCCTTCCCCTATACTACAACGTTATAACACAGTAGTGGTAATATCAGTCTGGATCAATAGCTCATGAGTACCGTCAGTATCAGCGAAGCTATAGACATTATAAGTATTACTATCTTGCGTAGTCGTACCAGCACTTGTCCAATCACTACCAGATAGCGAAACGCTATCTGCGCTATCACCATTGATGATCAAGCCTTTATCCGTCATCACAGTCTCATTAGTGATTTCAAGCACATCACTTGTGGTGAGATTCGTTAGCGCCTGTGTCCCATTACCTGTCATATCAATAACTTCAAGGCTCTCAAATGCACTGCTATTAAAGTTACTAAAGTCAATACTAGTACCATCGACATCAATGAGCAAGGTATCTGTGCCATCGCCACCATTCATCGAGGTGCTATCAGCGTTAAATACAATAGTATCATCACTACTACTAGCATTCGTCACTTCAACTTCAAAGTCTAGTGTGGAGGTTGAACTATCACCGTTGAGTGTTTCAGTTGACGTTACTACCAAACTCACATCGAGTGACGACGCAATAGTATCTCCAACTGTTAGCGTAAAATCACTGTATTCAGTTGTGCCTGCATCACTTACTGTTGGCGTATAACTGGCTGTACCATTTGCGTCTGTAGTTACTGAGTGCTCGTTACCAAGCGCATCTTGGAAAGTAAGAATGGCACCAGCTGGTAAACCCGCCATTTCAAATGACAAGTACTCAGAACCATCTGTATCCGTCGTTTGCAAATTAATACCTATTAGCTCAATGCTATCAGCAGAAGCGCCCTCATAACCCCTACTTACTGAATAGAACCCAGTATCGTCGCTGCCATCAACGCCAGCATCATAATCACCTAAAATATAGCTCGTACCTGCCAAACTACCTTCTATTGCAGAAAGGTCTTGGTAGTACTTCATTTCTGTTGTTCCATCAGTATTCTGAATGGTAAAGTCATAATTACCTATGCCATCTGCATTATGCGCATAGAACTGGAAACTATAGTAACCTGACTCGGTTACGTCAAACTCACCATTCCCGCTAGTGTTAGTGCCTCTCCAGTTCACATGTAAAGAAGAAACGTTGTCACCAATGACGATAGAAGCACTGTCATCACCACTTCCTGAATACATATAAGTTTCACCAGCCTCTAGAAACACATAACCTGAAATATAAACTGCATCATACTCAGGTAGATCAGTGGCAACTAAGCTAGTTGTTGTGATAATACCATTATCAGTGACAGCAGTGCTATCGTCATTAGCTGTAACCCCACCACTCCTTAGATCATCGATGGCACCTATCAACACTTCTTCGCTTGCACCAGAACCCTTATTTGCCAATAAGTTCTGACCATTTACGCTTTTAGCATTGGACCATGATTGATAATTTAGTACTAGTCCAGGTGGATCAAGCTCAAAAGAACCGGTTGTTGGTTGATCAGCAACAGCTGTCACTTCAATATCTAAGTTTGCGGTATCTGTCGTAGTGCCATCGCTAACGGTATAAGTAATATCAGGAACCTCACCGCTATAGTCTTCTACCGGTGTAAAACTATACGCACCATCTGCATCAATCTGTACTGTACCCACATTTGGAATATCAACCGCAGTTCCAACACTGTAGTCAGTACCAGCTATTTGGATAGCAGTTACTGTCAAACCAGTTTTATCATTATCCAATACATTTCCAGAGATAGTGTCTGAATCTTCTTGCATAGAGACACTGTCATCTACTGCATCAGTTGGGTAGTCCACAGTGATGGTTGCAGGAGCCGATTTTTCACCTGTTGTGTCAGATACCACGTATTCAACGGGCGTTGGATCGCCAGTGAAGCTGCCCTCTGGTGTGAAGGTAACGTCACCTGTTGCGGCATCAACCACCCATTCGCCTTCACCAGCCACGGTTAATGTGGTGACTTCTACGCCGCTGGCATCAATCAATTTGACGCTGGTTGGGTCAATATCGTCGTTGCTATCACTGTCATTACCTAACACATCTACTACCACAGCCATAGCGGTAGTACCC
>NZ_JBQSXG010000239.1:0-2184 GCF_052378005.1 Psychrobacter sp. AOP31-B2-9 | reverse complement strand
TTGAGTGCTGGTTTTGTTCTTATCTTTACGATCCCAATGGTCAGGATTTTTATCAATTCAGGCGTCAATCTATCAGATGTGGCGAGTATGCCAGTTGCGAGTGCAGAATTATTTGCAGGTACTTTTGGTAATGTCTTCCCCTTAATTAGTGCAACTATTGGAGCGCTCGGGGCCTTCATCGCAGGTTCTAATACCGTTTCCAATATGATGTTTAGCCAATTTCAGTATGAAGCCGCAATTAGCTTGCGTATTTCACCTTCTATAATAATCGCAGCACAGGCTGTTGGTGCAGCAGCTGGCAATATGATTGCGATACATAATGTGGTGGCTGCTTCAGCAACGGTGGGTTTACTTGGTATGGAAGGCGCGACCCTGAGGCGCACGATTTTGCCTACTTTATACTATGTATTATTCTGCGGAATAATCGTTATGGCTGCCATTTACATTTTCGGTTTTCACGGTCCTTTAGCACCATAAGGCACATGCAACCCCCAAGATAAAGAGATTGATATGCATTCATCAAACCTTTTCCCATCAAATAACACCTCTGAATATGCGCTTAGTTCTGATCAGGTCTTAGACAAACTAACAACCATACTGGGTGCTAGTAATGTACAAGCAGATCCAGAAAAGAATGAGCACTACAGAATGGGATGGCGCTCTGGGGGCGGAAGTGCACTCGCCGTTTTGTTTCCGCAAACACTGCTGGATATTTGGCGCAGCCTCGAAGTGTGCGTTGCAGGTGACTGCATCATTATTATGCAAGCAGCAAAAACAGGATTAACCGAAGGCTCGACGCCAAGCGGTAATGACTATGATAGACCTGTGGTCGTTATTAATACCCTTGCCATAGACCAGTTGTACTTGGTCAACAATAATGAGCAGGTAATCAGCTTACCTGGAGCGACTTTGCACCAACTACAAAGTCAGCTTAATACGGTCAATCGAGCCCCTCACTCAGTCATTGGTTCATCGACTTTAGGGGCGTCTATCATTGGTGGGGTTTCTAATAACTCAGGAGGGGCCTTGGTTAAAAGAGGCCCTGCTTATACTGAGCTTGCCTTGTTTGCACAAATCAACGAACAAGGTCAGCTGGTGTTGGTCAATCATCTAGGCGTAGAGCTAGGTGACACGCCAGAAGCAATACTGACGAATTTGCAAAATGGGGATTTTGATAAAAACAAATTACCTGACAATGGCAAGATGGCATCAGACAAAGAGTATATCGCTAGAGTAAAAGATGTTGATGCAAGCACGCCTAGTCGCTTTAATGCGGATAAGCGGAGACTGTATGAAGCCAGTGGTTGTGCAGGTAAGCTTGCTGTATTTGCAGTACGGCTTGATACCTACCCAACGGCTGTAAAAGAGCAGGCTTTTTATATAGGTAGCAACAGTGTGAGCGAGCTTGCACAGTTGAGAAGACAGATATTGTCCAATTTCAAAAACATTCCTGAAGTGGGCGAGTATATGCACCGTGATATATTCGATGTATCTGCCAAATACGGTAAAGACACTTTCTTGAGTATCAAACATTTAGGGACAGATGCCTTACCGCGCTTGTTTGCTATTAAAGGCGCGATTGATGCAAAATTTAGTAAATGGTCGTGGATGCCCAAGCACTTTACCGATAAAGTCATGCAGTTTATCGGTAATATATTTCCAAAGCATTTGCCTGAGCGAATGATGGAATATCGTGATAAATACGAGCATCACCTCATCTTAAAAATGAGTGATGACGGTATCGAAGAAGCGCAAGCGTTTTTGAAGTCGTTTTTTGCGACCTCAGAAACAGGCGCTTACTTTGAATGTGATAAAAAAGAGTCAGAAAGCGCCTTCTTAAATCGTTTTGCTGCAGCAGGTGCCGCGATACGATATGAAGTCATACACGAAAAAGAAGTCGGTGAGATTTTAGCGCTTGATATCGCTATACCACGTAACGAGTTAGAGTGGCTAGAAAACTTACCCGAAGAAATCGAACAGCATTTAGACAAGAAACTCTATTACGGACATTTCTTTTGCTATGTGTTTCATCAAGATTATATTTTGAAGAAGGGCAGTGATGCACACCTTGTTAAAAAGATGATGTTAGAGCTATTGAGCGCACGCGGAGCCAAATATCCTGCTGAGCATAATGTAGGGCATCTATACGAAGCAGAGCCTGATTTGCAGAATTTCTATAAAAGC
>NZ_JBQSXG010000238.1:0-2308 GCF_052378005.1 Psychrobacter sp. AOP31-B2-9 | reverse complement strand
GTTATTTAACGTTTACATCGGTTCATGCTTGACGAAACTGTAGATTACTTGTTAAACACTATAATAAGTCGGTTGCGCTGAATTCTGTGTAACTACCCTCTGACTTGTATTACTAATCTCTATTCCTGTATCAATGGCTTTTAAGCCATCATTAACACGTCTTAAATCATCGCCAGATAACTTCTCAGCGTAATCAGTAGTAAATCTACCTAAACTGTCTCCAAGCTCTCTAACGTGCTTCTGGACGCTATCATGGTTCATTAAAGTATCCAGTCCTTTGTAAGCAACCTCGTATTGCTTAGCTGTCAATCTAATAGTCCGATTGATATGTTGTTCTGCTAATGCTCTGTTCTCATCTGTTTTTTCACTATTATTTGCATATTTAGTCAGTGCAACTAGATAAGGTTGAGCTGTCATTATCGTTGCAGTCACTCTGCTAGTATCATTTCTACCTAATCTTGTTTGATAATGTTGTACCTGTTCAGCTCTTTGTTTGTCTACCTTATCGATAAAATCATAAAAGTCTGCTGTAACGGTTTGGTGGTGGGATCTTTCTTTTTGGTTATCTACTAATATATTTATAGCAGCTAGGTTGTTTTGCATGACCTCAAGGCTAAGCATATCAACGACTAGCTCGTGTTTTTCTAGATACTCTTTATCGATCGTATGAATACTTAGGGAGTCAGCAAATTTATTAAGTATGGCGATTTGTCGATAATCAAACTTCTCTGGGTAATGTTCCGATTTGTCGTTATGTCCTTTACGTAATCTTTTACTGTCGTGATTGCGCATGAGCAGTCGGTAAGCTAGACCCTTTTTCTTGTCTAACGTATCAGCTTTGATTCTTCTAATATTTTGTTCTGCTTCACTAGCGTGTCGAGCTGCGTCTCTAGTTTTTTGATCAATTTGTCTTTTTCGCTCATGAAAGGCTCTTTCGTATTCGTTGTCGAAAGGGCTTGGGGCTGGTTTTGCTCGCTCTGTAATGCCTTGATTGATTTCCGCAGCAATATGTTCGCTTCTTCCAGCTCTTTTTGCGTTTGCAGTAACCCATTGTTTTGAGTGAGCAGCTCGCTTTGGTAGGTTTTCACATTTTTTAGCTGCCCACTCAAGGTTTGGTTCTGTGTCTTTAATGCGCTGTTCTGTGTCTCTAATAAGCTTTGGGAGGCTTTCAGTGTGGTCAGTTGCCCATTTAATGCCGTCGTCTGCTGATTTGATTCTGTTATTAACTGTGTTAATGCCGTTTGGTATTTTTTGGCAGCGCTCAGTTGCCCAAGTAATTCCTGATGTTGTGTCGATAATTCGTCGTTGCGTGCTGTCAGCTCGCTGTTTTGTATCTCCAATGAAGATTGGTAATCTTGTGTTTGTCTGAGTTGTCCAAGCAAGTCCGCGTCTAAGGGAGGTCGTTCGTTGCTCATGTTCTACTCCTTGTTGATGGTTTTTCTCAGCTACCATTTTGTTGCGTGCAATGATGGCCCGATTGATATTACCTTTCTCTGTAGTGATACCTAGGCGTTCCATGGCGGTTGCTTCAACGCCCATCTTAATCGTCGGTTGCTGGTCTAACTCCTGATCTTTATAGCTGCGAGCATCCATTAGGGGTAGGTTCTTCTCTGCCAAAATCACATTAGCGGTATCTACCCACATCTTACGAATACGTTTGATTTCTTTCATTGACGAGGGCAGATCGTGCGCCAAACGTTTTTTATTCGACCACTCAAAAGGGATTTTGAGCTTTGGGTCAAATGCCAAGGTTTTATTAGGACCAAGGGTAGGCGCTCGAGTGGTCACTAAAATATGGGCATGAAAGTTACGCGGATCAGGGTTTTTCTCCCCTTCGCGTAAGCGTTTCGAGCTAGGCTTAGCATCAGGATCAAATGGCAACTTCATCACCGGACGATGAATACACACATCCGCAATCACATCCATGTCATCAGCAAGCTTTTGAGCGAATTCTAGTGCTAGCGTATGGCGTTCTTTCTCAGACAACTCATAAGGCAGATTAATCAACCACTCACGCGCTACTCGACTATCCGATCGATTTTCTGCTGCCTCAGCCAAATTCCAAACCATTTCTCTGTCTACACTCACACCTAACGCCTTCAATGAAAGTGGTAGAACGATATCGGCACTCATTACTCCACGCTTTCTTGAATAGTCATGGATTTTTCCATACTTAACATCCTCCAAAATATCTCCAGCACGATAAGCTGCACACGCCACCGCTGATTGTCCTGCCTTTCGAGAAATTGCTTTAGTATCGAAATGCACCATGGTCATAAAGAGCGCCTCGTAGTTTGGTTTTTTGCCC
>NZ_JBQSXG010000237.1:0-2326 GCF_052378005.1 Psychrobacter sp. AOP31-B2-9 | reverse complement strand
CCTATAATTTCCACGTAACTTTCCTCAAAATATTCAATAAAAAACGAGCTATAACCAGCTTAAAAAAGACATTCATAATATATCTATTATCAGTTCTCTTAACTATCAGCGCTGAAAACACTAAGACTTTAAAATATTATATATTATCTCAGAATTGTTGCTGTCGTATAATAACAGGTAACATAGAAAATACATAATCCTATAGGACATATGTTGGATAAATTTTATCAACTTCGTTTTATAGTCAAATAAATCTAAAATAAATACAAGACAGCTGACTACAGGTTATATTAAGTAGTACACCTAAGAAGGAAAGTAACGCCGTAGCGGTTTAGTAGCTTTCTGACTACACAAACACGCCTCAATGACACACCTTAATCTTCACCATGATATGTTGCCTCATCCATCCAAACGATTGGATCTTCGCACAGATGAGTTAAGTGATACCAAATATCACTGCTACGAGCGATGCGGTGATGACCACCTTCAAAGTAATCGACTTCCCAACTATCAGGGAGATTGACTAAAGTTCGTCTAGCAATCGCCACATCCAAACTTTCATCGTCGACTTCTACCATGACGCGCATCATCTCAGTGTTAGATGTAGGGAATGATAACTTCATATCAGCCACTGCAGGAATACGGTCAGCCAATACCTCACTTGGATAGATACAAGGCGCAATCAATAGCGCACGCAGGTTGTATTTATGGGAAAAGTGATTGGCAAACCAGCCACCAAGCGAATGCCCTGCTAATACCACTCGCGGATACTGTGTCATTTTTTCACGGATCAGCGCATCGTAAATCTCAAATACTTCTAAAAAATTGTCTCGGTAATTGACTGTTTGGCAGTATTTTGGTTCACGAGTAATACAAGTATATTTGCTGGTCTCATTACTGGAATCAAGACCATGAAAAAACAACAAAAACGTGTCATTGTTTTCGATAGGAAACATCATAAACTTCTCCTTTTTTAATTATTATTTGGGTTTATGCTCAATAATTTGACTCATAAATTAAACTGGTTTTTGGCTAGCCACCTGCGCTTGGGACAAGCTCAATATCTCCTCACAAGCCTGCATTGAGATGTTTTTTGCAAAGCCTTCATCAAACCAAAAATCATAAACTGTTTGGACAATGGCTCTCACCGCTTCTGTATCTTTCGGCTTTTGCTCTTGTAATCTCATCGCAATGTCTTGTGCCTGTATGTCCGACTCACTATAGGGCGCACTCCAGCCAATACCGTAACGATAAAGCACATCATTGATCGCCAATACGAATATGGCATTTGCAATACCAAATGAACCAATAAGCCTCTCAAGCATTGCACAGCGCTCTTCATAAACGCTGACTTCTATCGGCATATCCGCTCGCTCAAACAGACAATCACAACTCACTATATGCGAAGGCCTGCCAAAATCCTCCCCTAGCAATGAATAAGTTCCTCGAATCCCGCCCTTCTCCACGACATTAAATTGCCAAATCGCATAATGAGTATCTGGCCCTTTATAGGGCACATGTATAAACCATTGCATCAGCGCATCACTGTCATAAAGAATATCAACACTGCCAATACGCACCCCCTGCTTGGGAAGTATGTCCGTGTATAAACTGTCGATATCATCACTATAGAGCGTCACTTTACGTAAGTTTTCATCACTAACATCACCCAACTTCGCCCTTGCTTGTTCTATATTTTGATAGGGTTTAAAAGGCGCTACCCATCTGAGCGTTTCATTAGTATTGTTCACAAAGTAAATGTCATCTTCATAACTGTCTACAGAAACCGTTTCGAGGTAAAATAATGGCTGTTTTCGTACTCGATCTTTTTCATCATTTGCTAGTGCCGTTATACCAGATAGCTTGTCACCAGCTAACCATTGAAAGTTATCTAATCATTTTTTCTCAAATTGACTGGTTGATGTCATCATAGTCATATCCTTATTATTTTGATTGCTTTGTCGCTGTTTTTTGCTGTTGTTATATTCTAATTACTGATTTCAAGCCAGCCGAGTCTATTCGCCATTATTTAAATGACGTCATTATCTATGGAGATAAGTAAATTAATCGGCTTGGTTTAATCTCGTATTGTAAGGATTTTTAGCCACAGCTCTTCGCTATCGCATCGCTAGTCGTTTCTCAACGCTAACGAGCTTTTTTCTACTAAGTTTTTTGTTTATTAATAAATATATTTTTTGAATTTATACAGATTGAGAAGCATTGAACGAAACGTAAATAATACCACTCGAAAAACATCGCTAAGATAGCGTATTAAAGACAACTCAGTTAAGAAGTTAAGCATTGCGCCCTGAGGGTTAACTGTTTG
>NZ_JBQSXG010000236.1:0-2330 GCF_052378005.1 Psychrobacter sp. AOP31-B2-9 | reverse complement strand
GCTATCTAAATCTATACTATTAGGAATTACTATAAGTCCAAACCCTCCATAGTCACTATCTTTTTGAATAACTGTTTTATCAGCTAAATTTTTACCAAAAGCTTTTTTAAACTTACGTTTAATAGTTGATAGTAAGTTTGAAAAGTAGTCATAATCTACATCAATAGTTTCTTCGACACCTTGAGATTTATGCTGTTGGTAAATTTCATTAAACCTTTGCATGAATTCAGGTTCGATAGTATCGCCTTCAATATCTTTAGAAGGATAGCGCATAGTCTTACCGGCTACTCTCAATTCTGCTGCTAGGAGATAGATACTAAATTCTTTAGGAGATAGTTTGCAAAATATGTCACCTACGAATACCTTACGCTCATCATTATTTACAACTCTCAAGCGTACAGGCTGTAGTGACTCTTCAATAATATTAACGACTTCAGAAAAACCTCTATCATTTAAAATACTTTCTTTATCTAATAAGCTACGCATTCTTACGAATGGTATTTCGGCTAACCATACTTCAGCATTTTTGGCATCCCCTATGACAATTTCATTACGGTCGGATACTAAGCATGAAGTTGGAGTAGGGTAGAAGAAGTTCACAGCCCTCTCAAACTCTTCCGTAATTAAGACATGTGAAATTTTATCCTGTGCCCGGCCATACAGTGACAGCGCATATCCTGCATAGTAACCCATAGTCTTACGACCACCTGCTATTGAGACATGTAGACAAGTATCTTCATGCTTAGTTAAGTCGCGAATGAGGCCACATAAAGCATTCGCCATAACCTCGTTATGTTCAGGTGTTTTGATATCTTCTAAGGCCTTATTATTAAGCTCAACTGGAATTAGAAATTTATCATCGAATTTTATATTTATTAATTGTGGATAGTCATTCTTCATTCGATCAAAAGCGCCTTTATTGAAAAGACGCTCCTGAATTTGATTAATACCTTTTTGTGTACTCAACACATAGATTTCATCTGGTATCCATTTATCATTTCTCTTTGGGTCGCATGCCAAAGCCCATACTGTTTCAGTGATAATCTGTGGTGACATACCAGTGACAAGAAATAAGACATTTTTCATAGAATCCTTCTAGCTTTTTAGTAATTTTAATAATAGTTAAAATTATATGATTAGCATTCTTAACTTAAAAAATCAGTTATAAATCGTTCGGAACGTCATGTTTACACGGCTACCTTTAACTTTCTTTTGCTTAGGTACACTGTGTTGCCAGTGGTGTTGCAATGCACCTGCCATCACTAATACGCTGCCATGGTGTAAGGGAATTTCTATCTTACATTTATGGTCGTCTTGCAACCGTAACAAAAACCTGCGACTCTCTCCAAAGTTAATTGAAGCAATCATAGGGTCTTTTCCCAATTCTGGTTCTGCATCTGTATGCCAGCTAATGTGATCTTCACCACTGCGATACCAGTTAAGCAATACACTATTGAACTGTCGCTTGCACACTGTTTTAAGTTCGTTTCTTAGCCAGTTCAGCTTATTACTCCATGGATTAGGGTTAAGCTGGATTCCTGAGTACATATAGCTTTTATTGTTATCACCATACCAAGCAGAAATACGGGGTATCTTGTGCTTTTTGCCAAACATTTGAATGGTATCGTGATGCCAATCAATATGCTTGAATTTCAGACTATTTATATCTGGTTCTGTTTGCCAGTCATGAGTCTTCCAGTCAATGTCTTCACATGCTAAAAAATAATCTAATATCTCATCGCTTAAGACTTGATCGAAAAAATAAGGCGCATAATACAGTCGACCATGATCAATCTCTATAACAATACCTTTTCCATCCTTATGAACATGTGCAGGATAAGAGGTGTTTAGAAATAGGCCTTGGTGGATTAAATCTTGTAATGCAGTTTCAGAAGATTCAATGTCTTTAAATAAATCTAACATATTGCTTCCTTTATTATGCAGCTAGCATCGAGTTATTAGAGTTTGTTTGGTCATTCTCCCAATAAAAATACAGCTGACTAGCTTTAGAGTATCGAGTTTGCCAGCAATCGTTTAAGACTAAGTACATGTGAGTATTCAAGCCACTGTTACTATTAACCACTGATTCAGCAAAGTGCATATTATCACTAAGTAAGTTATTGCCTGACCAGGAATTCGCATAGCATGGTGCTGTAGCAAATAAGAAATTCTTGCCTGCTATGCTTTTTATTGTATTAGCTAGAGCTGGAATCGCGCTTTGAATACTTCCAATATCTAAAACATTACTTAGTAAGTGAACTGTTTCAGAACAAATTTTTTCTTGAAGCAGCAAAGGCTCATCAAGGTATTGCTTATATGTGTGTATGTAG
>NZ_JBQSXG010000235.1:0-2337 GCF_052378005.1 Psychrobacter sp. AOP31-B2-9 | reverse complement strand
ATCTAAATAATCCGCCCACTTTTGCATCATATCACTACGATCGTCAATGTACTCAAATCGACCATAAGCTGTGCCATTAGGATCTTTGGTTGTATGACCCAAAGCCATCTCAACAAGCACGAGAGGATACTTTAATTGCTCTTGTAAGATGGTTTTCGCTGTCGCTCTAAAGCCGTGAGCACAATGAATGTCCTTGTAGCCCAAATCTTTTAAACGCTTATTCGCTGTCGCATCAGAGATGATCTGATGCTTTTTTGCTGTCTCACTGTAGAAGACAAACTTAGTATGACCATTGATTTGCTGCTGCGCGCGTAAGATAGCCACTGCTTGACGGGGTAGGGGCACGACCATGTCCTTAACCATGTTTACCTTGCCTTGTCCTTTGAGCGGCTTTAGAGTCCACCTGCCAACATCCAAGTCCAAATCAGCCCAGCGCATACGCCTTAGGTCGCCATTACGCACGAATAGTAACGCCAATAGCCTAAGAGAATTGATAGTGTTTAAGTCACCTTCTATAGTTTCGATATCACGTAGTAGCTTAGCTAAATCTTTAGGTTTGGTGATCGCAGGACGATGACCATAGCTCGATTTAGCCAATTGGCTTTTGATCAAGGCAGCTGGATTGCTACTACAGAAGCCGCGAGCACCAGCATAGACAAATACGTCGCTAGCAATACCTGCACAGCGTTCAGCCTTATCTGTGGGTTTGCCAGCTTTGTTTAATGACTTAGCTTGGATGTCTAATAGCACCTCAAGCATTCTAGGTGAATCTATTTCACTGATAGGCTGATCACCAATATATGAGCATATAAGTTCTAAGCGACCTTTCTTACGGATTAAGGTATTACCTTTTTGAGTCTGATCTAAGCTATCAAAATATTCCCAAGCAAAATGATTAAATGAGTTTTTAGTTTTACTAACAATACTATTCTTTAATGCTTCACGATAATCTTTGGGATCAATATTACGACTTAGTAGCTCTTCATAGTCACGCCAGATTTCACAGGCACGAGCGAACGAGACGTTTGGATACACGCCAAGCGATATACGTTTATTTTTTGAGTGAGTAGGAGAAAGGTAGCGATAAACCCAAGACTTAGTGCCGTTAGGTCTGACCATGAGATACAGCATGGGATAGTTTTTGACAGAGACTAGATATTCTTTGTCATTAGCTTTATGGCTGCTAATACTGCGATCAGAACTGATAGGTTTGCGTGCTTCCATAACTGACACCCCAATGTACATTTAAAAACCAGTGTACATAGTAGTGTACATCAGATGCATGGATTGGAATAGATATTAAAAGACAGTATAGAACGCCAGATACAGCAAAGCCCCTGATATCAGGGGCTTTAGATGTTCTATAAGATAGTATAGGACTATGTAATGGTACCCGGAGCCGGACTTGAACCGGCACGCTATTGCTAGCGAGGGATTTTAAATCCCTTGTGTCTACCAATTTCACCACCCGGGCAAAACTTGTTTTATCTAATATGTAAACTAGCTGATAGACCATCTAGTTACTAGATAAGTGCTCGCTATTATAGTCAGTTATGATAATAATGCAAGCTTAAATTAACGTAAAGTTAATAAATAATTGGAGGCTGGAGTCGGAATCGAACCGGCGTTAACGGAGTTGCAGTCCGCTGCATGACCACTCTGCCATCCAGCCAATCAAGGTCGCCTATATTAGCAAAAATATAGTAAATTACAAGTCATTTTTTCATTAAAAACAGATTATTTACTAGCTTGTATATTTTTCACCATCATTTATGGTTATTCACGCCAATAAATGCCCTAATTTATCATCACTATGTACCTTCCTAGTGAAGATAAAACAAGATAGCGCTATTAAATTAAGTGCTACTTACTAAACAATATCTTCATTATTAAGTTTGGCTTTTTTGATATCACGATACGTGGCGGTACAAATTAATATCAGTACACCAAGTGTTATGGCGGGCCAGATTAAAATATAAGTGCCGTAGATAAAGACGTTATCCATAATTATATCCTTATAGTATTTTTAGCAGTTTACGCTTAGTCAGTGCTATTAAGTTTTTCAGACTGACTAAGGGTTATTTATATAAGACAGTTTTTAGTTAACACAATTTAAATCTTTGATACTTGTGAAGCCTCAGGTTTTTTATCGTAATCACCCACACGTTGTTTGATTAAGTCAAAGTCAAAATGTTCGTCACCCATCAGGCTGACTATCACACAGACGATAGTACTGGCGCCATAAGCGGTCAGTGAGGCGAGTAAAACCATGTATTGACGCAAGAAGCCAGTGGCAAATATTAACATCAGTACTAGCGTAATCGCAGCGGCACCTGT
>NZ_JBQSXG010000234.1:0-2422 GCF_052378005.1 Psychrobacter sp. AOP31-B2-9 | reverse complement strand
GACAGCGGTGAATAAGCGTAAGGTGTTCCCGTCTGATCAGGCAGCATTCAAAGTGGTGTACTTAGCAACCCAGCAGGCATCCAAAAAGTGGTCGATGCCAATCCGTAACTGGACGTCTGCCCTTAATCGCTTTATGATTATGTTTGATGATCGCATTAGTAAGCATTTAATCTAAATGGCAGTTACACAGAATCTGGGATGGGCTCCAATAGAAAAGCAGATATCGATGATATCTGCTTTTTTTTGCTTAATTGTCATGGCAAGTGATGGGACTTACCTGATAGCTGGAGTTATGCTAATCCTAGCATTCTAGGCAAACGGAAATAAGACTGGTTACCTAAAAGCCATTTTGAATCAACTGTTCGACCTATAAGGTTTTCAATAAAGGTTTTCAATAATCGAACAGCATTTTTTGCCCCTTCCATAAGATCAGGACCTACTCCTGTGGTAACAATGTAGCCCTCATTATGGTTATCGCTAGCAACAGCTGGCATATCAAACATGGAAGCAGGAATACTGTCACCTTTTAATACTAAAGCTTATAGGTGTCTCAGTTAAGAATCCCAACAGTTTAAATGAGGGTTGTTGTACTTAGGATATGTTACACATTAAGGTTCATGAACCATTTGTTTTTATCTGCACTATAGGGTGTTGTTTTTACTACGCAATTACTTCTTTTAACTCGTGAACCCAACTTTAGGTACGCATAAGTTAAACTAGGTCTATCAGTTAATAAGTTCATAAACTATCTGAAGCCAAAAGTCATTTAAGTATGTTCAATATACAGGGCAATCGCACTACAAATCAATTTTAGCTACATTTTAATTAATTATTGACCTTCTACAGATGTTATCACCAACTTTCGGACGCAAATAACAAAAACACGAGATATATAAAAATATTTTAGTTATAGTTTCTAACTATTTAATCCCTTTAATTTAGATAATCTAACTTAAAGCAGCTGTTTTCTATAGTGCGATTGCCCTGGTTCAATATAAAGAAAATACCAATTAGTTTTGATTAAACTTCCCAAATGACTTTGCCATGTTTACGGATAAAAGTGACGATATGTTAGAAAAAACGATGTTTGTGAATATCGTCTTCCTGATGCAGCTGATATAGTTCCTGCAAATTTGCTCTACGCAGTGCAACTATTAAGTTGAACCGACTTTAGATAATTACTGGCGCGCTATTATTTTATTTGGTCTCAATACTGCTGCATATTAATTTGCTCTAGCAAAAAGTCTAATAGATATTAGCCTTGAGACTCAGTCTGATTTGATAACCTTAGAGGACTTGTCACTACCCTACCCTGTGCCTATATACTTGTGTGAGCACTTAAGAGACAGCCCTAAGCAAAATAATAGTGGTAGAAATGGTGCATTTCTAAGGGCTTGTGCTGATTATAACAATGGTTTAATAACACAAGATCAATTAGTGAACGTTACTCAAAAAGAAGGTTTCAAATACGTGCTTAGAACCGCCCCGGGATTGTCGGAGACTCAACGCTCCAAGAGAATACGACAATGAAAACACGGAACTATACCCCTGAAATGAAAGAACGCGCCGTCCGTATGCTAATTGAAGCTAAAGACGACTACCCTCCACCTGGTCAGCCATCAAAGCCATAGCGCCAAAGATAGGTTGCACGCCTGAGACCCTACGATCATGGCATAAAAAGCATATTGATAAAACCATTCCTGCAAATATTCAAGTTCAAAGCCAAGCCGAGCGTATCAAAGAGCTTGAACGTGAGAACCGAGAGTTAAAGAAAGCAGCAGGTCTTGAAGCCCAGGCGGAGCTCGACCGCAAACCCAAGTAATGGTTGATTTTATTGACGATCACAAACAACAATATGGAGTCGAGCCAATCTGTAGAGTATTACCGATTGCTCCATCCACATACTATCGAGCTAAAGAGCTAGAAGAAAATCCTGAAAAGCGTTCACAGCGTAGTCAGCATGACGATTTCTATCTTAATGAGATTAAACGTATCTGGCAGGACAGCAAATGCCGATACGGTGCTCGTAAAGTCTGGAAACAGTTGAAATCTGAAGGTGTACATCCTGCACGCTGCACTGTAGAGCGGTTAATGCGTCAGCATGGCATGCAAGGTATTTGGCGAGGTAAAGGTAAGATAACCACTAAGTCTCGTGATGATCAAATACGGGCAGACGACTTAGTTAATCGTAATTTCAGTGCACATAGACCTAACCAGCTATGGGTTGCTGACTTTACTTACGTTAAAACATTGAGTGGTTGGGTCTATACTGCGTTTATTATAGATGTATTTGCTCGCGCTATCGTTGGTTGGAAAGTATCAGATCGTATGAACACTGATATGGTGATGGCGGCACTAAACCAAGCCATTGCAGACAGAAACCATCCTAAAGATGTGATTCATCATAGTGATAGAGGTGTTC
>NZ_JBQSXG010000233.1:0-2539 GCF_052378005.1 Psychrobacter sp. AOP31-B2-9 | reverse complement strand
GAAGCAGAAGATAATTCTGCTTTGATGAGTTATACAAGCAAAAGAGCGTTGATGCTGTGAGGTATTTGAAGATATGTTACAACAGATAAATAATAAGCTGTAATCCATAAGAAGGTAGAAAAAATAAAAAGGCCATGATATCGATATCATGGCCTTTTTATTTAACACAGATGCTACGAGCAGATTATTATTCAGCAGCGATAGCGATCATCTCAACCAATAGCTCAGGGCGAGCCAGTGCTGACTCACCGCAAGCGCGAGCTGGAGGCTGGATACCTTCAAACCATTTATCCCACACTTCATTCATAGCCGCAAAGTCTGCCATGTCTTTTACCCAGACATTTACTGATAGCAGCTTGGACTTGTCACTACCCACTTCTTCTAGTAACGTTTGGATTTTTTCTAAACACGTCAAAGTTTGTGCTTGAATATCGTCTTCTGCATTGCCCACTTGACCACATAAATAAACCGTTTGGTTATGGACAACGATTCTACTCATACGCGGGGTACTGTGTAACTTCTTTATCATTTTATCTCCCTTCAATTTATAAAAACAGCTGAATCAATCATAACTCAATCAACATGACTCATTGTAGAGTAACAAGTTATTTAGCGAAACGCTGAGCACTAAACGGTGCAAGGTCTACCAATAACGGTTTGTCATGAATCATCTCTTCAACCAGACGACCTGTCATAGGTCCTAAGGTAAAGCCTTGATGGCTGTGACCAAAGGCGAACCATAATTTATCATGCTTATCAGCAGGACCGATAACTGGTTTCATATCAGGCATACAAGGACGTGATCCTGCCCAAGCCTCAGACTCTACTGCATCTTCTAATGGCAGAATTTTACGAGCCAGCTTCAGTACAGTTTGCAGTTGACCGAAGTTCTTTGGTGCATTCATGGTGGTCATCTCAGCACCAGTGGTAATGCGGATACCTTGCTGCATTGGCCCCATCACAAAGCCTTTATCCATATCAAACATACTGTGATTGATGGTGTTTTTTTCTG
Source organism: Psychrobacter sp. AOP31-B2-9 (assembly GCF_052378005.1). Lineage (NCBI taxonomy): Bacteria > Pseudomonadati > Pseudomonadota > Gammaproteobacteria > Moraxellales > Moraxellaceae > Psychrobacter > Psychrobacter sp. AOP31-B2-9. The sequence continues at coordinate 1,527 of NZ_JBQSXG010000233.1, read as the reverse complement.
TCACTTTGAAGTGCTGATGATAACCACGCATCGGGAACAATGGCAGATTATAACCAAGTGGTCTGATCAAATCATTCGACCATGGACCTGCTGCAATAACCAATTTATCACTATAATAAGTGTCATTATCAGTAATGATTTTCCAGCCTTCACCGTCTTTTACGATTTCTTTGACATCGCTCTCTTTGATCGTACCTTGCATGTCTTGGAAGTTTTTCGCATAGGCTTTGACCAATGAGCTTGGGTTTGATACTTGCCAAGAGTTTAGCCAATGAATCGCACCAACAAAACCATCAAAATTGGCACTAGGCTCCATGGCTTTGAGTGCTTCACGGTTTAGTACGTTATGCTCAACCCCTTGATTACGTGCATCAATGGCTGCTGCTTGCGCTTCTTTAAAGGTCTCTTCAGAACGATGCAATTGCAACCAGCCATCGCGAGTAATTAACTCATCAGCACCAGATGCTTCAATCATCGTTTGATGCTCACTGGTGCAATGCTCAATCAGTGTCTGCCACTCTGATTCAATTTGTTTGACCGTCGCAGGTACAGAATACTTCCAGTATTGTAGTAGCGCTTGATGGTAACGCAGAATTGCTGGTATACGATAGCGAATGTCCGTACCTTGGTTGGGTAATACTCGAATCATCTCAGTCAATTGACGAGGAAAAGGATGTGTATGAATAGCTTCACGCTGGATCAATCCAGCATTACCATACGAGGTCTCTGACCCTGGCAGTTTCTTATCTAACAGCAATACGTTTGAATTATTTTTTTGTAAATGCCACGCAACTGAGGTGCCAACCATACCTGCACCGATAACAATCACTTCATAGCGCATAACCTATCCTTTTCTTAGGGTGTTAATACAGAGCATCAAATATGAGGGTCTAACAGAATTAGGTGGTAATAGTAACGCATTAAGCCAAATTTTAAACCCTTATTTGTGAAATATTTTTAAATTAAATACTTTTGGTTATATAGTTTTTTAAAATTATTTTTAATAAGTAATATTAAAGAAAATTAACGAACAGGTTGAATTGATAATACCTATAGCAATAGCTGCTAACGATAAATATTATAAATATTACAAATATTAGATATAGCTTATCGATATTAGTTTCTGTGCTATAGTTTGGTTTTATCCAAAAATCGTATTGCTCTCACCTGTCGTAAAAAATGGGGCTAATACGATGAAATCAACAAAATATCAGCCAATTAATCAATAGTTTTTGATGATTAGGAATACGTAATAAATGAGCATTTACACGCAACGATTGGCCTCTCAGATTGAATTTATTAAACAATGTACTTTGATGAAAAAAGCACCTATTCAAGACTTCACAAAGCACAGTGACTTTACTTGTATAGAAGAGCATGTATTAAATTTGCCAGGTATTAGCCTAAATACCACAAACGATACTTCTGAGGATGTTTGGCTACGTTTAGAACGGTTGCGTGAAAATTCGGTACCAAAACCGAGCAGTACCCTATTAGCACATTGGTTAGTATTTCCAAGCAAATTTA